>NZ_PJBL01000025.1:0-257198 GCF_002836135.1 Shewanella sp. GutCb
GTATGGATATTAGCTGGTGGCAATTGGCAAGTTTTATGATTATTTTGGTCGTCCCTGTTGGTATCGAACGTTATTTCAAGCTGGGGCTAAGCAAAGAAATGCTAAGTGCAGTGGCGCGTATGCTGGTGCAACTCGTCCTAGTGGGGGTTTATCTGCAATACCTGTTTGAACTTAATAGTTTGTCGGTCAATCTATTATGGTTATTATTGATGCTACTCATTGGTGCCAGTGCCATCGTGAGCAAGGCAAAGTTGTCGCGTAAGTTACTCTATCTCCCTGTTCTAGCCGGTTTATCATTAGGCTTATTTCCAGTGCTTTGGTTGATGATTGTTTATTTGCTAGCACCTGAACCTCTTTATAGCGCGCAATACCTGATCCCGGCAGCGGGTATGCTGTTAGGTAACTGCTTGAGCGGCAATATCGTTGCTTTGCAGCGTTTGTTTGGTGCTTTTGAAGATAGAAAAACTGAATATGAGGGAGCATTAGCATTAGGGGCTACGGCCTACCAAGCCGCGCTACCTTTTGTCCAATCAGCAATGCAACAATCTTTTGCGCCGATACTTGCGTCAATGGCAACGACAGGCTTAGTGACACTACCAGGGATGATGACTGGGCAGATTTTAGGTGGCGTAGATCCTCTTATTGCCATTAAGTACCAAATCGTTATTTTAGTGGCTATCTTTGTCACCTTGACGGTATCGGTATCGAGCTCACTATTATTGAGTATTAAAACCGCCATCACCATTAATGGGCGAGTAAGGCAGTCTTGAATGCTAATACTTAAGATCTTTAACAACGATTGGCAATAGGAAAACATGGGCAACGACATTTTTTCGTAAATAAATGCTGGCGATATGGGTAATATCTAAAAATTCTACTAGGCTTGTTACTAGCTAATACAGCGTTAATTCATAATCTTAAGAATAGTAGGTTAGGCTATTCATAAACCGTTATTGACTTAGTGATATTGGCTATCTTTGATTACAGACTGAATGGAAATGGAATGTCTATGTTTAAGTCGCTTATATTTAAATCACTCATGTCATGCCTATTAATGTCACTTTTGTTAGCGAGTCATAATGCAAAAGCCGAAACTTGGGCATTTGAAGTTACCCCCTATTTATGGCTTGTTAATCAGCAAGGTCAAACCGGTTATGTCGATGAAAATGGCATCCCTATCATCGTTGATATGGATATGTCATTTAGTGAGATATTTGAAAATCTAGACGGTGCAGTGTTATTGAATTTTCAAGCGAACAAAGGTAATTGGCAGTTTGGGATTGACTTGGTTTACATGAAACTTAAATATGATACCAAGACTGATTTTGCTTCAGCTGAACTGACAGCGAAGCAAAAAATGCTCGATATAGTGGTTGCTTACCGTTTTTCAAAGCAAGCTAATATCGAGTGGTATGCTTTTGCTGGCGCTCGGGTTATCGATATCAGTAATAAGTTGGAAGTCAGTTTTTTTGAACAGCGTCGTGAGCCAAGTTTTGGTGATGATTGGTATGATCCGCTTATCGGTATTAAAAATAAGTGGAGCTTTAGTGACGGATTCTATCTTATAAGCCGTGCAGATGTAGCAGGTTTTGGCGTTGGTTCTGATTTCTCTTGGTCATTAAACTTAACCATGAATCAAGATTTATCAGAAAATTGGGCGCTGAAATATAGCTTTAGGTATATAGACGTTGATTATGATGATAACGATTTTATATTTGATATGGCATCTAGTGGTTTTGGCTTGGGGATCACTTACCAGTTTTAGAGCTTTAAGAGATAGAAACCTAATCCAAATGTTGGTTTAACTAGGCTGCTTAATAATCCAAATTGAACCGTGGATCAGAGCAGCCTAACTATTTATTCAGCCGATGTTGGCCCTTTATAGAATGATTTCCATATCAAGTTCGATATCAGTACAACCCTTCTTGCAACGGATCCCTGAAACGGTTTTGTCTTGGCCTTTAACCGGTAACTTCATCTCTAGTACTTGCTTGCAAGTCTGACAAAGTACGGTATTTCCCTTGAACACTCGCTTAATAAGATTCTTTTGCTCATTAAAAGATTTAGCTGTGGTGTCATTTATTACTGAGAAATCCATCTTTGCCATCGGGCGTCACCTTAAGTATTTTGTTGGTATTGTTGATTGATAGTGCTTATTAGTAATGAGTATATCTAGGCAACAAGTAATGTGGAAGCGAAAGATACTATCTCTGTGCGCGCTCGGTGCCTATATTTATGAGCGATTAATCTTTTACGCGATTAAACAGAAATTTAGCTGTTAATTTTACGTTTTAGGTCGTGGAGTTTAGTCTTTGTACAACATAGCGGCTGCCATCGCCCCTGAAATTGGGCCGCTTGATTATGCTTTTTATTGCAGTCAACATACTAAAGCCTTATTTGAATGTTCTAGGGCGCTTGATGCCCATGCAGGCAAGAATGAATGCCTTATAAGCATGATAATATCCGCTAAGCGTGCAGGCAGCTTTGCTGCTATCTTAGAGATGTTACTTGTCTTGTCTGGAATAAAAAGGCTTTCTAATCCATCTAGCTTCGTTCATCTAGTTTTGGGATGATGAATGTCTGCAAGATGTAACTGTCAGCGTGATTTATATTACGTATTTCATTTTCATCAAATCTGTTTTTTGATCTTAATCACGATAGAATAGAACACCTTAAGCTAGGTATAGAATGACAGAGGCTAACGTGTGAGTGATGGTAATAATGAATCAGGGTTGGCAGCTGCGCCAGCTGAAGTTAAATTGGCGGTGGACCTTATTTTCCTTTTAGAATCAAATAATATTGCACCTGAAGTTGCACTTGCAGCGCTAAAAATAGTGAGTGCAGATCTAGAAAGTAAGCTAACGGCTTAATCTTGCTGCTACGCGTGTCCCTGTTTAGTGAGGGGCGTTCTCTATTTTTCATTCGGTGCTCATGAGAGTGTTATGACTATTTCTGTATTAGATGTTATTGCAATTATGACCTTTATTTTTAGTTGGGTCGGTTATGCCCACTTTGCTAAAAGTAAGGCTAAAACCACTAATTGTATTGCCCGTTGTTTGCATCAACATCGTATTCATTGGATGTATGAGTTGATCAGTCGAGAGATCCGAGTCGGTGAGGCTGCACTGCTAGCCAACCTAGAGCGTAATATCTCTTTTTTTGCTTCTACGACGATGTTAGTGCTTGCGGGTGTATTAACACTCTTTGCTCAGGTTGAGCGGTTGGAAGTGATTATTGCAACGATCCCTTATGCAGCAGATCCTAATCATGCACTGGTGCAAGTCAAGTTGGGGGTGTTAACCTTTATCTTTATCATGGCCTTTTTCCAATTTACTTGGTCGATGCGCCAATATGGATTTCTCAATGTGATGATTGGCGCCGCGCCTTATGATAAAGAGGGGCGTAATGAAAACCTACGTCGCTATGCAAAACAGATGGCAGTGGTGCAAGACCAAGCCGCTCACTCATATAATTACGGCTTACGCTGTTACTATTTTTCAATGGCAGCGCTGTGCTGGTTTTTTCACCCGTTACTGTTTATTGCCGCTAGCATATTTGTGGTGGTGACTTTGTACCGACGTGAATTCAAATCAAAAGCCGTATTGGCGATTACCGAAGGCCAAGAGTTGCTCAAAGCGGAGCGTCAGATTAAGTATCAATCGTAAAAGGGGATGCCTGTAACTGTGCTTCGAACAACTGCTTTACGTTGACCTTAGCGCCTATTTTTGATGCTAGTAAATACAAGCCTGCTAGCTTTCTGTGAATAAATATCGCATCTGCTGGTGGGCTATGCCATTCGTTACGATCCGTGCTCATTGCCATGCCTGCCTGCTTTATTCTTTTCGCTAATGTATTGTCACTAAAATCATAATCCCCTTCAAAGCGTAATGGCTCACAAGCTAGATAGAAGATATCTAACACCAGAGACTTTTGCTCTTTAGTTATCGCGTCTTGGAAAAAACCGATATTTTGAGCCGCATTTTCCATCGTTTTTCTGTCGTTAATAATACTGGCAGCCATAAGCTGCTTATATTGATCAGATAGCGCGCTTGGAATTGCACGGGTAGCACCAAAATCAAGCAGTACTAATTTGTCAGACTCAGCTTGGTATTGGTAGTTGGCAAAATTGGGATCTGTTTGCATGAGCTTGAAAGCAAATAGCTCTTTAAAGAATAGTTTCAGTAGTCTTGTGGCGATATTGTTTCTGGTCACTTGCTCTAGCGTATTGATGGACTCAATACTTTGTCCATCGATAAACTCCATCACTAAAATATTTTGATTACAAAGTACTGGATAGGTAGTAGGAACAATAAATTCATCCGCATTTATCTCATTGTTGGCAATAAGAGATTGAAAACGTTGCAACATTGAGAGTTCATTTTGATAGTCGGCTTCAACATGAAGTTGTTTTTTTGCTTCAGCTAACAGTTGGTCAAACTGAACGTTACTCGGGATAAGCTTAGACAATTTAAGTATCGCAGCAACATTGTCGATATCACTGTCAATACTATTACGGATCCCTGGATATTGCAGTTTGACTGCCAGTTTTTCGCCTGATGCTAACGTGGCTAAATGCACTTGACCAATTGATGCCGCTGCAAAAGGGTTAAGTTCAAAATGGGCGAAAGGGTCTAGCCAATCGTTCCCCCAGTTTGTTTTTAATAAAGTGACCAATTGTTTGTGCGGCATCGCCTTAGCGTCAGAGCGCAGTCGTGACAGAATATCACTCAACTCTTTTGGTAATAGCTCACCAGAGTCCATCGACAGCATTTGACCCACCTTCATCGCAGCGCCACGAAGTTCGGCAAGTTTGTCCGCCATATGAGTAATGTTACTGGGGGTCATCACTAATTCATTTAACGACGGCTTCTGACCTTGGCTAAGCCTTTTAGCCCCCTCTACTAATACGTTACCAGCAAGGCGAGATGCTAGCCCTCCTAAGGAGGAAAATCGGGATAAGCGACTGGTAGGGACTTTAGCTGTTTGTTTATGCTTCATTGTACTTAACCTTAGTCTCTGACAGTAAGCAGATAGTAGTGATAGCGTTAGTGAGGTCGTTAATATTATTTGATGCTAAAGCAATACGTTAGAAAGTAAATATGGATCAGCTCGAGAGGGGGTAATTTATAATCCTGTTAATCGTCGCTTTCTCATTTTTCTCGGATGTATTACCATTGCCGCCATTTTGGACATTCGGTAGGGCAGTAGATTTTGCAGACATTGGCACAGTTAACATCAGGCGAGTTAAAAGGCATTAAACGATTAACCCTTTCAGAGAATTTGACCGTATTTCCTGAGGCTATTTTTTCGCTCGCAGATACCTTAGAGGTGTTAGATCTCTCTGATAATCAGTTAACTGAACTTCCCAATGATTTTGCTCGATTACAGCAATTGAAACGGTTGTTCCTCACCAATAATAAGTTTGAACAGATCCCGACAGTGATAGCGGCTTGTCCTCGTTTAGAGATGATAAGCTTTAAATCTAATAAACTAAGAGCCGTAGCGCAAGGTGCATTGCCTTTGCAAACTCGCTGGTTGATATTGACTGACAATCAAATAACATCGTTACCTGACGATATGGGGTCGTTACATCAATTACAAAAATTAGCACTTGCGGGCAATAAGTTAAGTGCTTTACCGGCCAGTATGGCTAATTGCAGCCATTTAGCGTTAGCGCGAATATCTGCGAATCATTTCACGCAGTTTCCTGATTGGTTGTTTCAATTACCAAAGCTTGCTTGGTTAGCGTTATCAGGTAATCCGCTGACCAAAGAGGGTGAGGGTGCACCTATAAGCGCTAAGCTGCAATCGCAGCCGATGCAAACCGTCGCATTAACCGATATCCAATTGGGTCAAGTGATTGGTCAAGGAGCCTCAGGTGTCATTTATAGTGCCAAATGGTTAAAGCAACCAGAGTCACTCTATGGTTGCGATCTCAATATTGCAGTGAAGCTCTTTAAAGGTGAGGTAACAAGCGATGGTTACCCAAGTGATGAGCTTGCGTGTTGTTTACAATCTGGGACCCATCACAATCTTATTAAGGTTGTCGCTCAAATCAATCAAGCTGACCAACTTGGACTGGTGATGGAACTCATTCCGAGCTCATTTGCTAACTTAGGTTTACCGCCATCGCTAGATACGTGCACCAGAGACACTTTTGTTAACGGCGAAGAGCTTGGATTGCAGCAGGTGTTATTAGTGCTGACTCAAATGGCTGACACCATGACCCATCTACATCAAAATGGCGTAAGTCATGGTGATGTGTATGCGCATAATACGATGATTAATCTTGAAGGCTCAATGCTATTTGGTGATTTCGGTGCATCGTCAAATTTGAATTTGTTGCCAGAATTACAAAAAGAAGCGATGGAGAGTATCGAAATTAGAGCGTTGGGATGTTTAATCGATGATCTCGTTGAAAACAGACTACAACCAAGAGCGGAACAACTTGATTTAGTTGCCGGATTGAAGCAAATGAGTGAAGATTGTCTACAGATGGATTTGGCATTACGCCCACGTTTTAGTGATATGCTAGCATCGCTTAACGCCCTCCAAAATAAGCTCACTGCAGCAATGGTTAGCTAAAGTCAAAATCTCTACTCCATAGACGGGTGATGGTCTATGGAGTTGTTTCGGTCTTAATTTCTATCTCTTTTCTGCTGATGATGATTCGCCTTTGAGTTGTTATTACCCTGTTTGTGGTGGCCGCTTCGCTGGTTTGTTGCTGGCTGACGGCTCTTAGCTTGTTGATGACTCTTAACAGGCTGACGGCTCTTAACTTGTTGATGACTTTTAACAGGCTGATGGCTCTTAGTTTGCTGACGGCTCTTAACTTGTTGATGACTCTTAACCTGCTGATGGCTCTTAACCGGTCTGCCATTTGCATAGTGAGTATTACGCTGAGTGGGTTGCTGTTTTAATTTGTTAGCAAACTGCATCTCACGGCTTTTGTTCACATGATGCGTTTTTTGACCTCTAATTACCTTACTGTGTGCACGGCTCGGACTATGCCTGTTGTACTTGTGTTTCAATGCATTATTACTATAGGCGACGCCGCGTCGATGTTGTGGCTTATGTGCCCAACGCTTTGCACCGTGACTGGTTACAATACGACCATGATGGCGGTAGTGGCGTGAGTTCTTATGATGCACCACTACGACCTGGTGTCTGCTCCATTGAAACGCACTGAAATAGTAGTTGAAACTAATATGCACGCCACTATGCCAGTAGAAATGGCCATAGCTAGGCCTAATATAACCAGGATACATTGCCCAATAAACGGGGGGATAGTTATACCAAGACCAAGCGCCATAGACGACTCTTGGATCATAATAGGGGACGTAAACAACTTCTTTTATAACCGGCTCAATAACGATTTGGTTATTGACGCGAGTCACCTGCATATTTTGCATATCATCAAGGTTATTAGCATTATCCGCTTGCAGGCGTAAGGTTTGAATACTGGCAAGCACTTGGGCTTCATTCTGTAAAAATGCATCGCCTAGTGATTGAGTCCACTGCAGATCATCACTCAACTTTTGTAACACGGTAGGGAAAGCGACTAAGGCTGTCACACTCGGATCCCATTGCATTGCTTCTGCTTTGTTTACTTGATTTTCAGTACTGAGCTGTTGATTTTTCTGCTGCCAGCGCTGCGCTTCTACCACTTCTAAAGGGTAGGTTGCCGCAATCAAAATATGGGTCAGTAAACTGTCTGGATAGAGTGCAATGGGGGCTAGCATCTGTGCTAACTCGCCCTCGCTCAGTTGAGTCTGTATCGTACTATCATAATCTTGTGCGCAGACGCTCGTCGGCGTTATCCATTGCAACAGGATAACCAGAGACAAGCCACAGCATTGTTTGAAAATGTTCATATGCTTTCCTATCGATAATTGACGATGTGGTTATTATAGAAAGGCGAAGATGAACATAAGCTGAAAGCAGAAAAAACAGTGGTTATAGGCTGGTGTTGTTATTTTTAGTATTTGAACGTAATGGTAAAAGAGGCGCCTCCTAAAAGTTGAGATTGACCAATGGATAGCTGACCATGGTAACTATCGACCAAATCACGCACTATGGCTAATCCGATCCCGTGGCCCATTTTGTAAGAGTCGGCCCGAATCCCGCGCTCAAATATTTGCGCTTGTAGGGTTTTATTTACGCCATTGCCGTCATCTTCCACTTGCAGCACTAGCGCCGCCCCATTCTGAGTGATGTTGAGCAGTACCGTGCTCGCAGCTGCTTTACAGGCATTGTCCAGTACATTACCCAAAATCTCAGAAAGATCAGCTTCATCACCCTTAAAAATGGCCTCACGGTCAACGTTCTGCTTAATGGTGATGAGTGGTTGGCAGTATATTTTGGGTAGGTTTCGGACCAGTTTATCTGAAATGTTCACCACGGGAATTCCAAGATGCCAGGCACTGCCGGCAGCCGATTGAGCACGTTTCAGCTGGTGGCCAATAATACGGTTTATGTGAGTGACTTGCTCGAATGACTCAGGGCTTAAATCGGTCTGACTTTGAATGACTGCTAGCGGTGTTTTAAGGCTATGAGCAAGATCTGCTAATGCATTTCGGTAACGTTTACGTTGATTTTGTTCGGTGCTTAGCAAGGTGTTTAATTGCTGTGCAACAGCTTGAAGTTCCGTTGGGTAACGATCAGAAAGCTGATTTGCTTTGCCATTTTCGATGGCACTGAGCTCGGTTTCTAAACTTGAAAGCGGCTTTAACGTCCACCATAGCCAAGTCATCTGTATGGCAAGCAATAAGCCCATAAGGATCATTAACCAGCGCCAAAGTTGCTGAGTAAATTGATCTACCTGTTGTTGAAACTCTGTTTGATCTTTAATGATATGAATGGTGATCGGAAATCGACTATTTAAGTGCTGACTTTCACTGTTTATTGCCGTTGGTAGTTCGAAACTGACACTAAAGCTGTATATCAGGTGTGGTTGGCCATTGAGCTCTATTTCACTGAATTGGCCTTGCCCTTTATTCGGTATAGGCAGCTGATTTGGCAGTTCTATACCCAGTAATGAGTCTGAGCGCCAAGCGATTGTTTGAGTGTCTTTTGAAGTGATATTGGTGCCGTTTAATGGTGTTGCTGATGGCGATGTTTCAATAATTTTTGCATTAAAGGCTGTACGACTCTTGCTCTTAAGCACTGATGTATTTGGAGTGCTAATGGCGGCATATAGGCCTGATTGAATAACGTTGAATTGGTTTTCGAGTAGTACTTCAGGCATCAATACGCCGTCACTGCTCACTTCTGTAACGGCTAAAATAGCGTAAACATAGGCTTTCAGCTCATTCATTGATGCGCTTTTTACTTGTTGTTTAAAGGCATCATTGAGGGTGAAACCAATCAAGGGCATCAATATTAAAATAAGCAGCAGCGCACTCACAATTAGCCTAGCTTTGAGCGAGTGCATGACTTTGGGTAACCGCCTTACTGAGAGCATGGTTATGATGACTTCTTAGGCTCAGGGAGCTGTTCTAGTTTTGTTAGTCGGTATCCTTGCCCCCGTAAAGTTTCGATCATTCCAAGTTGATTGTCAGGATCGAGCTTTTTCCGTAGACGCCGAATAAACACCTCAATAACATTGGAGTCGAGATCAAAGTCTTGGTCATAAATATGCTCGGTGAGTACCGTTTTAGATTTAACTTCACCAATATGCAGCATAAAGTATTCAAATAGCTTGTATTCCGAGCCACTAAGATTAATCAGTTCACCATTTTTAGTGAGTTCTAAGCTACTGGTATTGAGAGATAAAGGGCCGTTGTTAATCACTGGACTGGCTTTTCCTGCGCTGCGACGTATCAAAGCTTTTAGTCTTGCTATCAACTCCTGCGGGTGAAAAGGTTTAGTGAGGTAATCGTCCGCTCCGGCGTCTAAACCTTCGACTTTATCTTGCCAGCTATCACGAGCCGTTAAAATTAAAATAGGAAATTCAATCGCTAGCGCTCTGAGTTGAGTGATAAGCGCAATACCGTCAAGTTTGGGAAGTCCTACGTCAATAATCGCGGCATCGTAGTTGTACTCCTGCCCTTGAAAAAGACCTATCTCGCCATCATCGGCAGTATCGACAGTATAGTTAGCGGCTATCAAGTGCTGCTTAAGATTGCTCTGCAGTGCGAGATCATCTTCAACGAGTAACAGTCTCATATTTGTTCCTTTTGGTTGCAGTTAGTTACGGCGCACGCGGCCTGTTTTGGCATCAACAGTGACGTAAAAAACCACCCCATCTTTTGAAAGTAATTTGACTCGATAACCTGGATTACCATTAACACGAGCAGACTGAACTTTGAGGATCTTTCCTGGATACTGGCTTTTAACTAATTGGGCTGCTTGTTGTGAACTTTTCACTTTAAGTGACTTGGCATCACTATTCGTTGCCATCGCCATGGAGGCTAACGAAATAGTGGCGTAATGCCCGCCAGCATAGGCTGGTAAGGAGCCTAGCGTCAGTAGCGGTATTAATATCAACAGTAGAACAGCTTTCATTAAGAGCACCAAAGGGTTGAGATGTTACCAGTTTAAAAGATCCCGCTAGATTAGTCATCATTCCTGCATCGAGAGCGTGTTTAGCTTGTTAGATATACCGTTTTTAAGATGAACCCAACCTGAATTGCCCAATGGGGATCCGTTAAGTCGCTGATTTTGACGTTCAGCTTGTGTTCATTTGAGTTGGCCTCTAATGACCTCAACCAAATGAATCGCTAGAGGTGATGATGAAACAATTAAAAACCCTAACCAAGCTATTGCCATTTTTTCTGAGTACGTGTTTATTGCCGATGGGCGCAGTAGCACAAGAACATAACCAAACTAGTAGTATCTCTGCGGGATATATGCAGGATAAGGCATTCACAATCTCCTCAGATCAGAGCCATCAATTATCAGCAGCTCAGCGAGAGTTATTATCAGCGCAACGCTTGCAGGTGAGCCCAAGTTTACTAAGCCCAATGAGCAGGGAGCAAGTGATCCAAACGCATATCGATAAAGCGCAGAAGGCTATCATCAAGCGCCAAGCCACAGCATCACCCGCTTTATTTGCCAATGGCATCTATCGAGATTTCTATATTTACGATGCTTACAGCCGCTTGTTTGTTGATAATGACGTTGATGGTTTTTATCAGACCTTTAGTGTGACCTTTGATGCGGACGTTAGTGGGGTATACCTCAATGAAAGAGCGGATGTGTTTGCGGAGCTTTATCTTAGCCGCAATGGAGGTCCTTGGGAGCATTATTACACCACTGACATATTCAGTATTGTTGGTGATGTCACCGATGATGACTTTGAGGTCTTAACCACGTTGGATGTGGGATTTACTCCAGATCATTACGACGTGCTTATCGATCTCTATGAAGTCGGCTACGGTGATATTGTGGCGACAGTAAGCTCAAATGATTTTGATAGTCTCTACGCCTTACCGCTGGAAAGTACCGATTGGGATCATGACTATATTGAGGATGATAGCGATTATGCGGGAAGCACATCTTGGTGGGCACTGCTTGTTATATCGTTAGTTGTTCTTATGCGCAGGACGCGATACGACAATAACGATAAATAGTGTGTTTGGAGATAGGGCCTCTAACCATAAACATTGATAGTTGATTTGTGGACTGACTATCAATGTTATAACCGAAATATTGAGCTGTTAACCGAACATTTAGCGAGGTTTTCTAGCAATATGAGGCAGTGATGTTGACTATTTAAGTCTGTTAATACTCTCTCTATCTATTTATTTGTAATAGCTAATGCAAGAGTTCACCACGCCGCAAAACCAGACATATCTCCCTCCGCTACAAGGCAATGAAATACATATTTTTAAGTGGCTTAGGTATCAAATGCTTGTTAATTTTTTTACTAAACTATGCAGGTGTTTCCTTATTAATCACTAACTGCTGCATTGAACATAAGCATTATATGTTCGCGGCAACTAACTATTCTGCTTGATTATTGTTCATTCTACTTATGTGGAGTGAAAATAATTTTGACTGGTTACATTTTGAACGTGTGACTCAAGTCACCTATCTTATTGCTGTATAAAGATTTTTTTGCAATTTACATTGTAAGCTTTTTATATAAAGTCGAGTAAAAACAATTACAAACAAATCTCCTTTGTATTAGTTGTTTAAATGCTGGTTGCAATGTTAATGATAATGGTTATCATCTCGGCGCATAATACTTAAGTAGGGTTTGAGATGAAAGGTTTTCATTATTCCATATTAGCAATTGCGTGTGCATCGACATTTTTACCGACAACAATTTATGCAGCAGAAACCGCTGAAGCGAACAGTAACATTGAGCGGATAACGGTTTATGGTAGACAAAACCAAGTGGTGATGAACTCGGGATTAGCAACCAAGTCTAATATGTCACTCATGGAAACGCCTGCGGCAGTGGTTATTGTTGATGAAGAACTGATTCAAGCACAAGGTGTCGATAATCTACAGGATTTGATACGTAATATTAGTGGTGTTACTCAAGCAGGTAATAACTATGGCATCGGTGATAATTTAGTTATTCGTGGTCTAGGTGCTAATTACACCTATGATGGTATGTATGGTGGTGCTGGACTGGGTAATTCATTTAACCCTACTCGCTCATTGACCAATGTTGAATCTGTAGAGGTCTTAAAAGGACCTGCGACTGGGCTTTATGGCATGGGCAGCGCGGGTGGTGTGATTAACCTTATAGAGAAAAAGCCACAATTTGAGTCTTCAAATGAGTTTACTGTTGAAATGGGTCAATGGGACACCTATTCATTTTCTGTCGATAGCACGGGCGGGATCACAGACAATCTAGCTTACCGAGTTGTAGCGAAAAGTGCTCGTAGTGATGGTTTCCGTGAGATTGGTACTGATAGAGATGAGGTTTACACTTCTTTAAAATATATCATGAGTGATAGCCAAGATCTTATGTTATCAGCAACTTATATTAAAGATGCTATTGCCGTTGATTCAATTGGTCATCCTATCCGGATTTTTAATTCTGATTCTGTAGACGGCAAAGGAGCTGGAGACGTTAGTTGGGAAGATCTAATTAATGACCCGAATAACGCAGGGCTTCAATTAACTGATGCGCAGCGGCAACAGCTAGCAGGTTCGCTTTCAAGTAGTGACGGCCAAACACCATATGCTTTTGGTCATGCGGGAATTATCTCTCCAATGGCAAAAGATAATGAAGGCGAAGAGCTACGCTTTAAGTTAACCCATAATATCTATTTAAACGATAATCTCTTTCTAAATCAACAATTACAATACCGGGACTATACCTCAGGCTTTGCTCGTCAAACAGGTGCTTATAACTATGTTTATTGGGACCGACGCGGCAAGATAAATGAAGATCCACGGGCACCATTAGTCGAAAATGGCGTGTTATATCCATTTGCAGGGCGTCGCCAGGAATATCGTAAAGTAGAAGCCGATGAAACGTCATGGCAGTATTTTGCCGATCTTCGTTATGATTTTGAAATTGGCAACATGGAAAATGAATTATTAGTCAATGCTAACTTTGAAGATAGAGATATCAGAGTTAAGCAATATTCAATATATGATGCTGATAAAGTGATTAAGAACAAAGCAGGTGACACTATTTATCAGGGTGCTCTGCCTTATATTTATGATATTCGTAATCCCAATTGGGCGAAAGGGAGCTTTGAAGATCACGACCCGTTGTTGACGAGTAACTATACTAAAAAGGTTAATGCTTGGGGGGTAGGTCTGCAACATGTAGGATATTTTAATTATGGCTTTACCACTCGTATTGGTGTGGCATTTAATGATATTAAGCAAACTTATCAGCATTTAGGAGTTGATTCTAGATATTCATCAAGTAGAGCTGAACCGAAAGATAAAGCTGATACTAATGATGACGGAATTACTTATAACCTGGGTGTGACTTACATGCCTACAGATGATATCTCTTTTTTCTATAATCATTCAAAAGGTCGTACTGCATATAGCATATTAGGAAGCCTTACTGGTGAGGTTACTGATCGAAAAGATTCTGAATCTGTTAGTGATGACTTAGGTATTAGGTATAAAGCCTTTGAAGATCAAATGTTAGCGTCATTAGTTTTCTTTAAGAGTGCGCGTACTAATTTACAGTACAGTAATCCTGACTATGAAGCTGGTATTTCAGCCCCTAATGTTGTCGAAAACTTCTATGACGGTAAAGAGGAAACAACCGGTGTAGAACTTGATTTAAATGCGCATATCAATGAGCAATGGATGGTTAACGTTAACGGTGTTTATCAAGATGCACGTGATAAAAAAGATCCTTACAGAAGTAGCTATGATACACGCCAGAAAGGTGTTCCTTATGTCACTGCAAGTGCATGGGTGACCTATGGTGCAGATTGGTTCACACTCGAAAGCCCAGTCAACATCAGTTTAGGTGCTAAATACGTCGATGATCGCAGTACTAACTCCGATTCATTTGGGATCCCTGATGGTTATGTGCCGAGCTACACCGTACTTGATTCTGCAATTAGCTATGATGTAGAACAATGGAAAATACAGCTCAATGTTAACAACCTCTTTAACGAAGAGTATTACAATAAAGCGATGTTCCTAGGCGGTATGCCCGGAGAAGAACGTAACGCCAAGTTGTCGTTAACTTACCGTTTGTAGCCGTAAATTAACCCTATAAAAATGCAGCCTTATGGCTGCATTTTTATTAATTAAAAGGCTACGAGTGTTTTTATTTTAGTCAAATTCCTTACCCTTTTGTTTTCATCTGCCTAAATGAGTTGTGCGGTGTGTTTTATATTGGGATTAGTATTCGCTCTGTTTTGATTTCGCACTTTAATAATTCCTATGTTAGCTTAACCTTTAAATAACCGTTTGAAATGGATAGCATCGTTATGACAATCTCTTCGAAAACACCCATTGCACTTAGCTTATGCTTTTTGTTCACAGTGGCATTAAGTGGTAACGCCGTAGCTGCCAGCTTGAGTGACTCTGTTGATAAAGCGATGCCGAAACTTGAGGCGTTGTATCTGCATCTACATCAACATCCAGAGCTGTCCTTCCAAGAAAAAGCCACAAGTGCCCGCATGGCAAAAGAACTCGCCACGCTGGGGTTTGAAGTGACTGAGCAATTCGGTGGATATGGCGTTGTTGGGATATATAGAAATGGCGATGGGCCGACGGTCATGATAAGGGCTGATACCGACGGACTGCCCATCATAGAAGAGACGGGTAAACCATACGCTTCTACAGTGACGACTAAAGATGCGAGTAATAACATGGTAGGCATTATGCACGGCTGTGGGCACGATATTCATATGACCAGTCTGATTGGCACCGCGGAGCAGCTAGTGGCCAATAAAGCTGACTGGAAAGGCACTTTAATGATGGTGGCACAACCCGCAGAAGAGGTGGGTGGTGGCGCAAAAGCGATGCTTAAACAGGGCCTTTTTACTCAATTTCCCACACCTGATTACATCATCGGTTTGCATGTTAGCGCGGGGATCCCTGCCGGAAAGGTGGGTATTGCTCCAGGGTATGCTTTGGCTAATGTTGATTCAGTGGATATAAAAGTAAAAGGCAAGGGTGGACACGGCGCTTATCCGCATGCAACCAAAGATCCTGTTGTGTTAGCCTCTCGAATGGTGCTGGCACTGCAAACCATTTCGAGTCGAGAGATCTCACCGCTTGAGCCAAATGTGATCACCGTGGGTTCTATTCATGGTGGCTCGAAACACAATATTATTTCAGACGAAGTGAAGCTGCAGTTAACACTGCGGTCATATAATCCAGATGTGCGCTTGCAACAAATTGAAGCGCTTAAACGCCTTACTAGAGGGATTGCTATCAGTGCGGGCTTACCAGATGAGCTAATGCCTGAAGTGTATGTCCATGAAGAGGAAAGAATTCCCTCTACCTATAATGACCCCACACTGGCTGCCAATGTACAGGCGAGTATTGAGCAAGAACTTGGCGTTGAAAATGTGCTCAAGTCTGAGCCTGTAATGGCCGGAGAAGATTTTGGCTTATATGGTCTTACCGCTGAAAAGCGCCCCATCACCATCTTCTGGCTAGGCGCTGTGGATCCAGACTCGTACCAAATAAGTTTGGACAATGGATCCACATTACCTTCATTGCATTCGAGTCAATTTGCACCCGATTACCCACTTACGATCAATACCGGCGTTCGCGCCATGAGCCGCAGTGCGATGAACCTTTTTAATCATCATTGAGCTAAAGAGTTACCTAGTACCTTGTCGTTTGTTCTCTACTTTAGTCAGTAATGCCATTGTTTCAGGTTTTAAATCAATAAGGTCTTTTTGAGTCACAATCGCTACTGAACGTTGAATACTTTTATAGGCTTGTGAGTAGTTATGCTGTAGCAGTGCCAGTTGGGCCAAGTTATTCAAACCAATAACTTGGCCTGGTTGATAACCGACCATTTGATGGTAATCAACTGACAGCTGATATTGCTGTTTAGCGGCGGCATAGCGGCCCAGTCGTTGATTTACATGCCCGGCCCAAGCAGCTACATAAGCAAGGTAAAGCCAGTCTTGTGAATTTGCCGCACTCCTCCGGCTCTGAGATAGGGTGGATAGTGCGCGGGCTAGCTCCCCTTGCTCAATATAGCCTTTTGCCAATGTTAACCCTAATCGAGCTGACTCACGGCGGTTATCGGTTGATTCAGCATGTGTTAACGCTGCCGATACGATGTTGTTTGCGGCTACAAATTCTTGCTGCTTGAGCAGTATTTCTGCTATTTGTCTTTGGGCGATGAGATTGCCAGGATCCGAACTTAATAAAGTATAAAGAGTTTCACTCGCTGCAGTAGTTTCACTGTATTGCAGTTGTTTAAGGGCTAAAATAAGCAGCGGATTATTAAAATATGCTCGGCTTTTAATGCTGTTTGTATTGGCTTTAGCCTGGGTTTTATTATTAATAAGCTTAGCTAAATCAAGATACAGCGATTCAATATCGTCGGCTTGTATGTTGCCATTCTGATGCTGGCTAGGACCATATAAATTGAACTCTAGCTGGTAACGGTTATTGTGTTCAGTAATGGTGGATTCCACCACTAAAGAGGCACCCGATAAGGTGAGTAACTTGGTTACCTGCAAAGGGCGGCTGTCTTCAATAAAGCTTGAGCTTTGAAGTACAAAGTTGATGACATCTTCAACTTGTAGAACAGGAAAGGCATTAGAATTATGGAGTTGAGCAATGAGACTTTCTTGATGGGCATATTGTTGCCAAAGAGGGTTGGTGGCACTCTGAGTTATTTTTACTGGGAGTATAATAATGGCGCCATTGTCTAAAGCCACTTGCTCATCGTGTGGATAATAAATGAAGCTTAAAAGTACTATAATTGCCAAAGCCGCCATTAATAATGGGATAGCTAACTTGCGTTGTTTTAGTGGTTCTGGATTTACAATCATAAATGCCTTTTATTGATTTTATCACTTAAGTATAACGTGTCAGTTGTTAAAACAATGACTTTAATAAAGGGAGCTAACTTGATCCTATCAAGAGCCTTCTCTTTAAGTTGAACTCGTTAATGGATTGATTCATTAACTTATTGATAACTAGCGTAACAATATTAGTGGGATGAGTCTTTCTATTTTATTTGAGTGAATACTATTAGCGCAATGGGGCCTGTAACGCAGCAGTTAAAGTATTAAGGCAATCTGAGCTAAATAAACTCGAAAGACTGTGTATCTATTTTATTATTTAATAATGGTTATATTTTAAGTGTAGTAAGCAACCCGTTAGCTGCGTTTAAGATACAGCTGGATAGTCAACCTTTTAAAGATCAACTATCCCGATAGTAAATTTTAAACGTTCCAAGGGTTCAGCGGTAACTTATTAGCGTCTTTATTCGCTTTGCTTTTTGAATCCTGTTGGCCGTTACGCTTTTTATCTGCTGCAGTATTTGCACTACGTTTAGGTTCTCGTTTTGCCGTATCTTGACTTTTTTCTGTCATTGTTTTGAACTTCGGTTTGAAATTCAATACCGATATTGGCACGTCTTTTTGAGGAGTAAAGCCGTCAATCTCTCTGCGCTCTATTAGTTTACCCAGTCGACTTTCAATCATGCATAAGTTTTTGAAATCATCTCTTGAAACCAAAGATACTGCTTGGCCATTGGCCCCAGCACGACCTGTACGACCAATACGGTGAATGTAGTCATCGGCTGGATAGGGCAGGTCATAGTTAATCACCAAAGGTAATTCATCAATGTCCAGACCACGGGCTGCAACGCCAGTGGCGACCAGTAATCCAATGTTGCCGGCTTTAAAGTCGGCCAATATTTTTTCTCGAACCTCTTGGCTTCTGCCGCCATGAATACACTCGGCAGTAATGCCTCGCTTTTCGAGTTGGCTAACGAGTTTTGCAGCGCCTTGCTTGGTTTCGATAAAGATCAGCGCTTGCTGCCAATCATTTTCTTTAATTAAGTGGCTTAACAATGCTGATTTTTTATCTTTATCAACAGTGATGAGCCATTGTTCAATTTTGGGCTTGGAATCTGTATTGGCGATGACAGATATTTCAACGGGTCTGTCGACAGTGGTTTTTGCCAGTGCCTTAACTTGATGCGACAGCGTGGCTGAGAACAGCAGACTTTGTCTGTCTGTTGGCAACTTATCCATGATTTTGTCGATGTCTTCGATAAAGCCCATATCGAGCATTCTATCGGCTTCATCGAGTACTAAAATGTCTAGTTCATCAAAATGAATTGCCCGTTGGGTATACATATCAAGTAAGCGACCAGGTGTAGCGACCAGTATGTCCACGCCTTCTAGCAGGCCCTGTCGTTGTGGTTCGGCATCTACGCCGCCATACATAGCCATTGAAGTAAGGTCTAAGTGTTTACCGTACTGAGCTATATTCGCTTCAACCTGCACTGCCAGCTCGCGGGTCGGAGTGAGGATTAACGCTCTAATACGTTTTTTGCGCTGAGTTTGCGATTGGCTGAGTATTTGCAATATCGGCAGTACGAAGCTTGCGGTTTTACCGGTACCAGTTTGCGCGGCTGCAATCAGATTTCGGCCGCTTAAGATCACCGGAATACTCTTAGCTTGGATTGGGGTTGGGGTGGTGTAACCTTGTTCGGCTACAGCGGTAACGATTGGATTGCTTAATCCAAGCTTTGAAAACGGCATGGTGAGTCTCAGTTATCTATTGTGATGTTGCTTATTGCAGTTAAAGGCGGCGTGATGGCACTGCCACCATCTTTTATTATAACAGCATGTCGCGACTATCGGGTGATATTGTTATCTCAACATCGGCTATTTCATGGTGACCTTACCGCCAACAAATTTATAGGCCGGGGCGCCGCGGACGAGGGTGTCTCTGGCAAACACTTGCCCGCATTGAGGGCATGTACAGGGTGCGTTGGTATAATCGGTCACAATACGCTCTTTGAAGCATTTGACTAATGCACCTTTGCCCCCTTTTCGGTACTTATATAGTAGCACTCGACACTTAGCGCAGAATATCTCAACGGTTTGTGTCGGTCCTTTTTTATTTGGTTTTGCCATTAGTCATCTTTACAGTTTGCCCTTGTAGACAATTCTGCCATATCGAGCGATAAATGCAGCTACTTATTCGGTTTTTAATAGAAGGTTAGACTAATTTCAAATGGGTGTTTAACAAATCTGTAACCCAGTTTATGATGATCCATATACAGGAGTGCTATCACTACAGGAACGTAATGAAAAAAATAATAAAAATAACAGCAGTTAGTTTGCTTTCTATCGTGTTTATCGCCGCCGTAGGCGTTTATCTATTACTCTTTATGAGCTTACCAAAGCTGGATGCATCCATAGAAAGTGATGCCGTAAGTGATAATGTCAGTATTGAAAGAGACCGGTTAGGCACCGCAGTGGTCACGGCCAGCCATCGCCAAGATGCAGCCTACGGCTTAGGATATGCTCATGGGCAAGATCGCTTTTTTCAAATGGACCTCTTAAGACGTAATTCTGCTGGAGAACTATCAGAAATCTTTGGGGAAAAGGCACTTGAGTTAGACAAACGTCACCGTTTTCACCAATTAAGAAAGCGCGCCAATAACATTTTAAAAACGTTGCCAGAAGCGCACATCAAGACCTTAACCACTTATGCTCGAGGCGTGAATGACGCCGTTGCTGCTCAATCTATGAATGCTTTCGAGTATCTTGTGACAGGCGCGAATCCTCGTCCATGGGAGCCTGCGGATAGTTTACTGGTGATCTACAGTATGTACCTTGATTTGCAAGGAAATACGATTAAACGAGATTTGACGCTTACTCATATACAGTCGATATTTGGCGCTGAAATGGTGGCGTTTATTATTCAACCCAGCCAATATCAGGCGCCACTAGATGGCAGCTTAATCAGCTTAGCACCACCGTCTATCCCTCAGCTTTCGCCATTATATATCAGTCAGGCACTGCCAAAAGAGATTGCTGAACCGCTGGATATCGGCAGTAACAACTGGGCAGTAACTGGTGAGTTGACCCAAAATGGCAATGCCATGTTATCCGATGATATGCACCTGTCTTTTGCTGTGCCTATCATTTGGTATCGTGCTCAGCTTAATTATCAGCATAACGGTGAAGATATTAGTATTACCGGTGTTTCACTTCCAGGCGCTCCAGCGATTGTGGTTGGCAGTAATGGCCATGTGGCATGGGGTTTTACCAATGCCTATATTGATACCGCAGACTGGATTGAAATTGATGATGATACCGAACTGACCTTTGAAGATGAAGAGATAAGACTGCCTGATTCAGCGGTTGATTATAAGATCCCTATGTCTCGATTTGGCCCGGTAAAGCAGGTGTCTGAAAAGCGTTATGCACTCTCTTGGGTAGGGCATCAGGATTACGCTGTCGATATGTCACTCGTCGAGCTCGATAGCATCAAAGATGTGCAACAAGGCATCGCCATTGCTAGTAATATGGGCATTCCAGTGCAAAATATGATGCTAGTTGATACCGCTGGTAACGCAGCATGGAAGCCAGCTGGCGCTTTTCCATCAAGAACGAATCCCAGTGAGGTTGCAATAGCCGAGTCTGACTATCAAGCTGATAACTGGCTTATCGATCAAGTGGATTTACCTGAGGTTATTAATCCTGATACTCATCGGTTGTGGTCTGGAAACTCGCGTGTGGTGTCGACCAAGCAACACAAAGAGTTAGGCAATGGGGGTTACGCTCTTGGTGCTCGTAGTACGCAAATTCGAGACCGACTTTTTGCTGGAAAAGATTTTACTGTCGATGATTTTTACCAACTACAATTGGATAATGAAGCACGATTCTTACAGCCTTGGCAGCAACAGCTAATCACGGTGTTAAGTACTAAGCCCCAGCGTTTCGCTAAAGATATTGTTTATCTAAACAATTGGAAAGCATGTGCTTGTAGTGACTCAGTGGGTTACACCTTAGTCAGGCAATATAGACAACAGCTTATAGATACTACCTTTGCCCCTCTCGAAACTCAGTTGGCGCTTTCTTCGCTAAGTTTATCGCCAGTTAAACGCGACCTAGAGCCTGCCATGTGGCAATTAATCAACGCACAACCAAAATTTTGGTTGCCGGCAAAACACTCAAGTTGGTCAGAGTATATGCTCAATGTATATCAAGAGAGTAAACAACAACTGTTGGCCAAACATAGTCAAGACGACAATATGGATGACTTAGCATGGGGAAGTGTTAACGAGCTAAAGATACAGCACCCATTTTCGAAACAGATCCCGATATTAAGCACGCTGTTAGATATGCCTACCGTCACCGGATTTGGTGATAGCTATATGCCGGCTGTTCAAGGAGCTTCATTCGGTGCATCTCAGCGTTTTATTGTTCAGCCAGGTGATGAAGCTAATGGAGTATTAGCGATTCCAGGGGGGCAGTCTGGCCACCCATTATCAGACTTTTATAGGGCTGGTTTTACCGAGTATGCTGCTCAGCAACAGACGCCTTTATTGCCAAGCAGGCGACTGCATCGAATAGAGATTAATGCAAAAGAGGTAAGTATTAATTGATGCATTAGGCTCATTCAATAAAGGTACTTTAGTGCCTTTATCTTCTGCTCAGCGGTTATCAATATGAGTTCGATAAATTGGTGATAAATAAAAGGTGAAGATATAACGCTGACTATTTACTCGCTAACAGCACATGTGGTGGCATATATGCTCTTAGTTGTATCATTGTGCCAAAATAAACATCTATTTCATTGCGTTATATCTAATCTCTTATTTTTGACGTCAGGTTTAATACTAAACATAATGTTTGGTATTTGTTAATATGCGATACAAATAATTACATCTGAATGAAAACTCAATGATTACGGCTAAATATATTGGTGTTGTCTTAGGGCTACTCAGTTTATCAGCATGTCAAAAAGGCCTGACTTTTGAGATCGCCCTCGCAGCTGAAACAACCCGTTATAGTGAAGATACACAACAAGAGTCTGTTGCATGTGATATTGGTATCTATGCCATTAATGAAATGGACTTTGGGGTTAAAATTGCCCCAGAGTTGACTATTTTTACCGACAATGAACAGTACACCATGAAGATAAAGTCATGGGGAGATGACTGGGATTACTTAATAGGCAAAGATGGCGATCAAGCCAGCAGGCAAGGTTTGTGTTTTAAAGAAATTAATCAAAAGTCATTTGGTTGCGATGAAGTACTTTCGGCACTGAGAAATAAACAGTACAAATTAACACTCAATCGGTGTGAAAAACTGGACCAATCGCCGCTTGATTGCGAGATTGATGTTGAGCTTGCAAATGGAGGCATTCGATTTAAAAAAGATGAGGAATTGACTCAACTCTAATTTGCCTCTCAATATATCTATTTATAAATATATCAACTTTTCCATTTTTGAGATTAATAACATGCAATGCTGTTTTATTCATTTCCAGCTTTAACCATCGTCATCTATAATCCTTTTACGTCCTCATTCAATCTGTAAAGTGTGTGCTAAAACCTATTATCTCATTTATTGTTCTGACTCTTTCCTTTTTTACCTGTTCAGCTATGGCTGCCGAAGATGACCTTCGTCAAAACAGCTGGGGACAATTCATCTTTGAAAATGATGCTTTCGGTGTGCTAGAACCCACTGATGATGGCTACAGCAATGGTGTTGGTTATGCATGGGGAAAGGCGCCTATCGCTAACTTTGACGATATTGATATGCCAGATTGGGTGCGATGGGCTAGCGATTGGACCTATATTAACCAAGCTGATAGAGGTCAATACACTTTAAGCTATGCCATTTTACAGGGGATGTTTACCCCATCAGACTTAGAAGATCGCCAACTCATCCCTGATGATAGACCGTACGCTGGAGTACTACTTTGGCAGGTCAAATTACGCCAATTTGAGGATAATGTTGCGACCAGTATACTGCTTGATGTCGGTGTGGTTGGCCCAGCTTCATTAGCGGAACAAACGCAAAGTATCATCCACGGTATGATTAGTGCTAAAGATCCACAAGGGTGGGACAATCAAATTGATAATGAGCCTGTTTTTCGTGTCCAATCTGAGTATTTATATCGTTTTGCTCAATTAGCACTATCAAACCGTGTGGCAACTGACGTGAGCTTTTACACTCAGGCCGGAATAGGTAATTTACGCAGCGATGCGGGCTTTGGATTAACGTTTAGAGTCGGCAGTGGGCTTGATGAAACCTACGCCAGTATTAACCCTACCGCATCTCATAGCGCCAATCCTTATGCCTATATGTCTGATCGAGGGTTTAACTGGATGTTGTTTATGTCAGCTTACGGTCGTTACGTGCTGAATGACATCACCATCGATGGTAATACTTTTAAAGATAGCCACTCTGTGGAACTCATCCATGAACAAGGTCAGCTTAGCATGGGATTTTCCATGCGCTGGGGAAGTTGGGGGATTTTATTCTCTACGCTTCGAGGGAGTCAGCAATATGAAGGGCAAATACCCGATACTAACTATGGCGCGGCTAGTATTAGTTATCATTATTAGCCGTAATGGTCACTTTATAATACTGGTTCCTTCCACTTTTCTTGGCTTGGTAAAGCGCTTTGTCTGCCATTTCAGTGATCTGTTTTCCGCTAATAAAGGTCTCTGCACAGTATGACTCTACTCGCGCCGGTAAGACTTGGCATACCCCAAAACTCACAGTGACATAATCTGCCACATCAGAGCTTGGATGAGGTAAGGCTAAGGTTTGCAGTGATTCTAAAATGCTTGCTAGCTTACGTTCAAGCGGAGCGAATGGAATATCACTGTAGAGCATTATAAATTCTTCTCCGCCAAAGCGTGCGCACATATCCTCAGCACGTTGAAAATGTTGCTCCAATAAAGCGGCCACGGTTTTAAGTGCTTCATCACCCGCAACGTGCCCTAATGTATCGTTATATCTTTTAAAATAATCGATATCAGCCAGTATCAGTGTGAAGCCAATGTTCTGCCGTCTTAATAATTGAATCTGAGCTTCTAAGTGCAGTTCAAATGCACGTCGATTAGAAATTTGCGTTAACTCATCGACATAAACTTGCTGACTCAATAATGTATTTTGCCTCTGCACTGTGCTCATAAGTGCATTGAAGTGAAATGATATCTTTCTTAACTCCGTAATAATGTAGTTTTTAGGCAGTTCTTTGTAACGTTGCTTCTTGTCCATGGCTTTAACATGTTTTGCAAGGCGTTGAATTGGGCCAATAATGAACCCAGCAAGCAGCAGATAGACGGTGATTACCAGCACTATCATCGCCAGTACTAAGCTGAGCATACCAAGGCCCCAAATGGAGGGAGTTTGGCTATTGGTATGATATAAGGTGATTTTAAGGATCGGCTCCCCATTAGTATTGCGGATTAATCTTTGAGTGAAAGGGGCTATTTTAGTCAGTTTCACTGCGGCGTTCCAATCTTTGAGCCCGTCAATGTCTATATTACTGTTGACTGGCGTTATACGTACTGGCGTTATACGTACTGGCGTTGCTGTAAACAGTGATATCTCATCGATTAGCTCTTGGTTAATGAGGCGGATAAATACCAGAAAACCATTAGAGGCTACACTTTTGTCAGAAAGTAAAATAGGGGTAGAACTGTAGAATGCAGCCCCTGATTGGGTGGAGATAACGCCCGTTTTAGGGATGACTTTTTTGCCATTATAGGGGGTGTCGATTAACACCCTATTTTCAGGGGCATCCTCAAAGTTATGCAAGTTAAAACTGAGATCGTGTTTGTTTTTATGGTGATAACCTTTTGAGTATAAGAGCTTGGATTGGTTGTTGAAAATAAATACACCGTCAATTTCTAATCTGATGAATGTATCATTGAGATAGTTTTCAATTAAGTAACGCTGACTGTGCGGCGAATTAGGTTGCTGCACAAATTCATAGGTCTCATCCCAAGCGGCATAATCATAATTTAGGGTGACCATGGGCTTATTAATTCGATTAATAGCAAAAACCAAGCTATTTAACTCTCGTTCAGACAGCTTGAGCATGGTGGCTTCAAGTTGTGGGATCTGAATGAAAATGCGATAGCTGAGGATCACCGCAGTGAATAACACGACGATGAACGTAAATACCCTAACTTGAAGTTGATTGAAACTTAGAGTTCTCAAAATCTCTTAGGTGCCTCTATAAACAGTACTTTTAGTCGCGTGTACTGGCGAGAATTTGAGTTAATTGTAGCAGTGGCTAGATAATTCGCTTGGTCTTTGGTGAGGTAAGTTGTTGTAAATGTATTACCATTAATACGTTTGATGTATTCCGCAATTGGATTTAAACTCACTATTTTTATTTTGTTAAGGCTTATAAAATCAAGCATAGGGAGTAAAGGGATTGTCATTTGACACTATTTCGATTGATTTGTCCTTTAGCCGCAAGTACTTTATTAGTTTTGAAGAGTGGCTTAGTTTGAAAGGATTATTATGTTTACAGTGGAAGTTGAAGACAACTTTGTTCTCTCTTTAGTCGAAAATTCATTTGCAGTAAAGTACTTCGATATTGTATCAGAGCAGCGAGAATACTTAGGTCAGTGGTTAGCCTGGCCAGCACTTGCGAATAATGAAGCATTCTTTGCCAATTTTATTAAGCAGTCTCTGCATGATTATGCTGATGGTAAGTCGCTTGTGTGTGCCATGGTATTAGCGGGTGAGCTTGTCGGTAATATTAGCTTTCACAACATCGATACGCAGCTTAAAAAGGTAGAAATTGGCTATTGGCTTAGCTGCGAGCACCAAGGAAAAGGACTGGTGAGTAAGTCGGTGACAAAAATGATTGAAATTGCCTTTACCGAACTGCAGATGGAGAAGATTGAAATCTTTGTCGCGATTGATAATAATGCCAGCAGAAAAGTGTGTCATCGCTTAGGCTTTGATCTTGAGGGTGTAATTACTAGTGCTGAGCAGCTAAATGGCCGCATGTATGATCATGCTGCATATGCTTTGAGCCGCAGCGATTGGTTGGGAGCAAAGTCATACTCAGTTGATGGTTAGCTTTTTGTTTGCAAGTTTTAATTACTGCTGATCTCTTTAGCACTATAAAAAACAATAAAAAACCATCGAATCTCTCCGATGGTTTTATTCTTATCTAGCATCTAGCATCTAGCATCTAGCATCTAGCACCTAAGCTATTTTGGTTATTAAGCCATACGCTGTGTTGGTTTCCAGCGTAGCAACTGAGTTGGCAACTTAACGCCTTGCGAGGTTAAGTTGTTGACGCGGTTAAGGTACGCAGCGCCATACATGAGGTGCTTAGCCACATCGACGGCATTACGGTCTTGGTAGTCATCTAAATAGCTGCCTTTAGCCCATTGGTTGAAAGCGCCTAATGCAGGACCGGCCCAAATTTGGTAGTCCATTTCACGGCCGACTTCACCTGAATTTGACCAGCGGCTAGAAAGCCCCAAATACCAGCGGAAGATGAGTGCCATCTTACGCTTAGGGTTACCTTCGGCGCGCTCAATCTGCTTAGGATCACGCTCGTTAAAGTGTGCCACTGTACCTGCCCAGATCTCATCTAGACTTGAGCGGAAAACTTGTTTTTCAAGCTTCTCACGCTCAGCTGCTGGAATCGCTTCGATAGAGTCATAACGGGTGTAGAGCTCATACAGCTTGTTCGCACGCATTGGGAACAAGGTACCGCGCTTAACCACTTGCAGTTTTACGCCCATCTCGAACATGTCAGCGGCCGGCGCCATAGTCACATCGGCCATCTCAGTGGTCGAAAGCAACTTACGGGTATGTTCACTGGCACCAGCTTCTACGCAAGCTTGGTTGACTGAACCGGTAACGATATAAGCCGCGCCCATGTTAAAGGTTGCTAGCGCTGCATCGGGAGTACCCACGCCGCCGCCACAGCCGACGCGAATGGGTATTGGGTACTGGTACTTATCTTGAATTTCTTCTTTAAGCGCCAAAATAGTAGGTAACAGTGTCACTAATGGACGGTTATCGGTATGACCGCCGGAGTCGGCTTCTGCAGTGATGTCATCTGCCATAGGCACAGTGAGTGCCAGTTGCATCTGCTCAGCGGTGATTGAACCATCATCGACCAATTTTTGCAGCATTTTAGCTGGCGCTGGCATCATGAATTTTTCAGCCACTTCAGTACGGCTCACTTTGGCAATTACCTTGTTAGCGATAACTACATTGCCATGGCTATCTCGGCTAAGACCCGCAGCGCGGTAATAGACGATTTGTGGTGTCAGGCCTAAAAAGGCCGACGCTTCAACGGTGCGCACTTTATGCTTTAAAAATAGCTCAACGCTGCCACGCTCTAACGCTGGCTCACTTGGGCTATGAATAAGGTTAAACATGTAAGGGCCGTTTGGCAGCGCTTTTTGAATGCGGTTGATGGCCGCTTCTACGCGGCTAGGGATTAGGCCTGCTGCGCCAAACGAGCAAAGGATACCCGCGTTGCCGAGTGCGATAACGAGCTCTTCTGACGAAATACCATTAGCCATTGCACCGGCGTAATAAGCATACTTTACACCGTGAACGCGGCGGAAATTGCTATCACCTAAGCTTTCAGTGCCAAGGGCGGGAGTGAATGCTGCGACAGGCAGTGCGTTGCTGTTAGCGGCGTGCTCGGAGACTAGGTCGGCAGTCTGAGCTATACCAAAGCCTTTATCACTATGATTGACTACGTAGCAGCCACGGCTAAAGTCTTTTAGCTGTTGCTCCATCACGGTGGCATCAAAGCTGATGTTGGACTCATTTACAGCCCAAGGCCACGGAGATAGCATTTCGTTTGTTGTCGTAGGATTCATTATATTTAAGACCCTTAATTATTTGGCTTTTATCTTTGGCGCTATGCGCTCAAGGTAAATTTTTCTTGTTCAATCTCTATCTATTGAGCGTTCAATGAATTGAGTTAGGACGTAGATATTTTTGCTCAATTTCCCGAAAAAAGCGCGCAGCCTATATTTATAGGTGAGCACTTTTGACACAGAAATTGAGAAAAATAGCCAGTCATTTACTCAAGTTCAAAGGGCTTCTTCGATACTGATGGCAATATCAAACACTTCATAAATACGCAGGCCATCTTTACTTAGGCTGGCATTACCGGTGATGACCTTCTTGCCATCTTTGTCATCTTCGACTGAAGTGATGCTGACATCCATAGACATCTGCTTGTTTAATGGATTGATCTGACCACGATACTTCCATTTGATGTTCGACAAAATTTGGCCAAACTTTGGATTTTTAAAGCCTGCACCCAAGTCCTTGCTAATCGCATAAGTTTGCATGGTTTCGATAATCGCTTCAACACCTAGTGAGCCTGGCATCACTGGATCTTGATGGAAGTGGAACTGGAAGAACCAATCACTTGGGTCAATCGTGCGCTCAGCATACAGATAACCTAAACCTGCAGTGCCGCCGTTATCAACAATCTCGACACTGTCGATAAAGTTAAGCTGGCCACCGGCCAAACGGTAATGCGGTTGGCTTGCTGGCGCATTAAAGTGACGAGCACCTTTGTCCAATAAGTTGACTGTGGTGTCTGCGGCAATGCCTTTCGCCACATGCCAAGGTTGAGTCACTTTACCATTATCTAGACCAAGCTGATCTTTCAGCGCCTCACCTTTAAAGTAACCAAATACCGCGGTGCCGCGATAGAAAGGTTCACCGTCGGTACTGAGCTCGAAGCTGAAGCTTTGGATGATGTTGGTGCCGGCCATTACCGTAGAAAGTAAGCGTGAGTCATTGCGAATAGTTTTACCGCGTAAATCCACTTCACGCAGCAATTCACCTGCGCCATCAAGGTTACGGAAAAACAGCTCAAGTCCTGGGAAGCCTAATGTGGTGCCCATGTAACCTGAAATAAAGCCGTTAGGTTGCAGTGAAATTTCCATCAATATCGAGTATGGCATGGTGGATGCGTGGTTATTCTTGTCGAAATACCACGCGTCGCTTGGCACTTCGTACTCAGCGATACACGATGAAGGCTTTTTAAATTCGCCGCGCTTACCGTTAACTTCAATAACACGCGTGGTGACTTGCAAATCGCCACACGGAGTACGTGGTGGGATCATGCCGCGGTAGATTGAAAACTCTGGGCCGAAGCAGTTTTCGATGTTACCCGTAGCAAATTCAAACATGTGATACGGCGTAAACGGCACGGTATCAGGCACACGGTTTGGATAGTCCGGCGTGATAGGCGCTTCGACGTGTGAAATTGGAATAACGCCTTTGTTCGGTGCTTTGCTCAAATCAGGGATTTGCGCCATTAGCGGGGCGTTAACTGATGCTGGTTGGTAGCCTTGCTTAGTAGATGCACTCGGTGTTTGTTTCTCTGCCGTGCGCTCTAAAAGAGGATAGCGAACACATTCGTCTTCCTCTTTTATCATCACGCCTAGATTTTGAAAATCAACCACGGCTTTGCCGTTAAGCAATATGTCGATATTGGCTTTGGCATACGGGCGAGGGCTAAAACCGATTTCAGTGATTTCCATGCGGTAAGTCAGTACGCCAGATTGTGGCAATACCTGTCCGCGACAACGCACTTGCTGTGATGCATTTTCAAGTGGTTGGAAACGACCGTTTTGCGTTTGAGTGTGCATACCTAGGTGCAGCATATAGAACTGCAATAGTTGACCACAACCTTCAGCCATAAGAGAGCCTGCCATCACTTGGTCACCTTGGAAATGACAAGGGAAGTACCAATGGTTTGCTTCTAGTTGCTTATGGCCTTCAATAAGCCCTAAACCCCAAGTGCCGCCATTGCGGTCAATCTTGCTCACTTGTTCGATCATCAAGAACTTCTCTGATGCGAAGCAAAGTGACGGTTGAGCTGCCCCTTGATGACTAGGACCAAAACAGCCTTCGATATCTGCGCTGAGAAGTTTATGGATCTCAGGGTAGCTAAAGCTGGTTTTAGGACAATCAAGCAATGGGTTAAAGGTTTTCTTGACCACTAAGCTACGGGCTTTAACTTCGTCTTCAGTGCGAATAACACCTTTGCCGTCAGCCAGTTCTTCATCAGTGAAGAAGCCAGCACAACCACCGTCCATTTTAAGGATCATGGTGTCGCCAACAAAACACTCGTAAGAGAAGAAGAACAACAGTGTTTCGCCGTTACGGGCATAGTTGTTGATCTTAATATCGTAACGCAAGGTGTCGCCGCCACGTGGCAAATCGCCAAGGAAGGTCAGGGTACAATCAAGTAGGCGATAAACACGCTCACCTTTGTTCTCAAAGTCGATACCCAAATAGCTGATCAACATTAAGTCACATTGGCCAGACTCTACTGCAACAGCCCATGGGATCTGGCCATCAACTAAGTAAGGTGCATCCACAGGGATGTCGTATTCAGTGGTCATTGAGCAAGGCTTGTACTCGTTCATGGTGGCATCAAGTTTGGTGACACGTGATACCAACAGGTAATCTGTGGTGGGTAGGCGAACGCGACGCGAATAACTGTCGATAATGGCGTAATCACGACCAAATACATTACCGATATCGCCTTCTGCATATTCCACAAGGTCGGCGTAGTTCCAGATACAAGGTTTAAGCGCAGGATTCGGTGCAATATAAGGCGCGACGTTGGCATGGTCCGGCGCAATGACAGCGACGTTAGCAGCGCTTACTGGCATAGCTTGTATAGTGGCTGGTGCGGTTAACACGGGTGCCGGTGCTGATACGATTGCTTGGCCGGTAACTTGTGCTAGTTGCTGCTTTAATAGTGCATCGGCAACCTGCATTCCTGCTGAGCGACTTTTCAGAAAGGCGAGATGTGCTTGCTGCGCTAATTGCTGATTCTGTTGAAACGCAGCTAAGTCACCTGCTGATACGTCAATTGCAGTGGCTGTATTGCTTACTTGACCAGGGTTCATTTTAGTAGGTTTAACTTGAGTCGTCATAGATAAAGTGCCTAATGCTTGAGCCGAAACTGCAGCCGTTACTGGAACGGGGGCAGTTGTTGTACTCATAGGTAAGGTAGATTGCTGAGCTGTCTGTTGCGCTCTGGCAATAATAGGTTTGATTGGCAGCTGATTTACGCTAGAAGCGCTACCATTGGCAAATTTGTTCTGAATCGAGCTTAGAGCAGCTAACGGCGCATCATAAATATGCTGATAAATGTCACGACCCCCCAAGGTCACTTGTTTTATCAGCTGATGTTTGGCGTCTGATTTTAGCTCGCTGGCTAAACGTGCACGCAGCGCTTGTTGCTCGATATCGCTCTGGCTTAGCAGCAGCTGAGAAACTTGGTTCTCGCTCACGTTGGTCACTATCGCTTTGCTATTAGACACTTTCGTGCGCGAAACCGTTAATAACCCGTGCAGCAAACTTGCCATACCGGCAGCGGCAAAGCAGTGGCCAACACGGCTATCTGCGCTGGTGGCCATCGCATTAGGAAACGCTGCGCTAAGCGAGTGGCTTGCTGTCTCGGTTGTTATGCTGCCTGGCGCAATGTTGGTTTCAAGCACATTAATACCGCTGCTATTGGTTGCCGCTTGGCTTAAAAGGGTATTGGTAACACTTGATAGTTGCTGGGTATTACCAAATGCCAATGCATCAATTTGACCATAGGCACGGCCAGAGGTGCTTTCATCTTTAACCAAGACAACCGCACCTGCACCTTCACCGACATTCCAACTGTTACCAGTACTTGTATTAGTATTGGGCGTTATGGCCACTGGAGCGATACTGTTCTTTAAGATCACTTGCTCAAAACTGCCCGACAAGTCCACAGCCGCAATCACCACAGCATCGAGGTTGTCTTCTGCAATCAGATTTTGCGCCACATCAATACAGCGGCTGACTGACTGCTCTGCTGCCGAGATGGTAAAGGCGGGACCATTAAAGTCCCACAGCGATGACACGCGAGATGCCATAATGTTGCCAATAAAGCTGGTGTACTGATTCAGTTTTGCTGCATCCAGTACGCTGTCCATTGCAATCGCTTCGAGTGCTTGATACTCATCTGCCGTTAAGTTCACGCCCATCGCCGCAAGGCTTTGCTGCAGCTGAGTGTGCAAGTTAACGCGGCCACGGAACTGATGCAGTTCAAGCTCGGTTTCCATCGCGACTAATACAGCCACCTTCTGGCCCGGTTGTAGCTTGGCATCACGAATGGCTTCGTCGGTGACGCGCATCAACATCAGTTGTTGCGAGATCAAGCGATCATCTTCATTCGGTGGCAGTTTAAAGCGTAAGAAGTCCAGTTCGAAATTATCAATATAAGCGCCTTTTGGCGCGGCGTTGAGGCCAAACTGAGCCAATAATTCAGGGTGCTTTTCTAGGCCTTTCCAACGTTTAGTTGGCAGGGTAATAAAGGCATCGCTATTAGTCGCAATGGCGGCATCCAGCTGATTAATATTGCTCAGAGGGCCAAAGTGCGAGCTTAGCCCGACAATTTTAAGTGGCGCTGGTGCCGCAGGTGCAAGTGCCGCTTTTAGCTTGGGAGCATCTGCGGAGCTTGGCGTATAAGATTCAAGTAACAGGTGCGCGTTGCAACCACCAAAACCAAATACCGACACACCAGCATGACGGGTTTTAACCCCTGCTATCGTATTGCTGGCTTTATCTGGCCAACCTTGGACTAAGCTTGGCAGTGTGGCTTTACCAAATAACTTATTAGGTGATGCAATCGCATCGCTAATGTTAATGCTTGGCGGCAATAAACCCTCTTTCATGGCAAAGATCATCTTCATGATCCCTGGCATTCCTGCCGCGGTGAGCAAATGGCCTAGGTTGGATTTTGCTGAACCGATAAGCGGCGCGCTCGACCCTTGCAGCTTGTCTTCAAAAAAGGTCTCCATTGAGGTGAGCTCTATTTTGTCCCCAAGCGGCGTTCCGGTGGCATGACATTCAATCACTTCAATGTCTTTTGGTTCTATATCACTGGCAGCAAAGGCACGCTCGAAGGCTTTTACCTGACCTTTAGGGTTCGGGCTCAGTACAAACTGGCCTTTACCGTCATTCGATAAACCGACACCACTGACTACGGCGTAGATTTTATCGTTGTCACGCTCGGCATCTTCAAGACGCTTAAGCACTAATACGCCAGCACCTTCACCGGCGAACAAGCCTTTACTATCACCGTCAAATGGCACTGATACGCCATGATCTGGGTAAGCATGGAAGATTGAGAATCCCATATTGATGAAGAAGGGATCTGCGCCGGAAACTGCGCCCGCCAGCATCACATCTGCTTTGCCCGTGCTTAAGTAATCACAGGCAAGTTTGAGTGAGTAAACTGAGCTGGCACAAGCGGCATCAAGACTGAGCTGGGTGCTGCCAAGGCCTAATGCATCGGCAACCACTTTAGAAGTGTTGTGGGCAATTGCGCCGTTAGCACTTTCAAGCGTGGCTTCGTTATTGGCTCTGGCAGTGTCTGCATTGGTCGGGCTGAGCTTAAAGTTGTTGCTGGCTAATTTATCTTGCAGCGCTTTTTCTACTGCGCTGTGATAAATCGGTAAAAACAGGTCATTTGAGCGCTCTGTCGGAAATGACAATGCGCCCATGATAACGCCTGTACGGCTGAGTAATTCATTGTTATCAAGTGAAATGCCAGCATCTTCAAGGGCTTTACGACTGGTGTCGAGTGCCCATAAAAAACTATGGTCTAAGCCTTCTAAGCTATCAGCAGATAGCTTATAACCGGCTGAGTCAAAGCTGAAGTTTTCAATGTAGCCGCCTTTATCACAATAAAAACGGTCTGACTGGCCTTGCACACCTTGGTAGTCAGCGCTGTTTGCACCTAACTTTGTATCGGTCAAGGTGCTGCGAGAATCTCGCTTATCGAGTAAGTTCTGCCAAAACTGCTGTGGGGTATTAGCATCTGGGTACAGAGTGGCTAAACCGACGATGGCAATCTTGCTTTGCTTGCTCGAAACGTGGTTAGAAGTGTTGTCTGTTACAGACATTAGACTTCCCCTTTGAGTGATGTAGTGTCATAGGACGAAGCGACAGCATTGCTGCGGTCTTGTTGGCCTTGGCCAGTGCTATTCGGTCGTTGCTTGCTCAATAAGGTGGTGCGGGCTATCTCGCGCACTAGTCCATCAATAAGCGGTGTGACTGACATTGGCACGCCATGGCTAATCAGTTGCCCTAGTGCTTTAATTAAGTTGACGGCATCGCTGCTGCCTTTTGCATTCATTGGCACAGTGCAGCAAGGTGCGTTTTCAAGCAGTGCTGCAGCGCTTGCATCCTGACTATCTTGCTTAGCAATCTTGTCAATTAAGGTGCAGTTTTGCCTGTCTGCCCCAAGTTCAACAAATAGCTTTGCACCTTGACGTTGGGCGCTATGGATAAGCGCGGTAAAGTCCAAGGTATGACAAAAGGTGTCGGCAATCGATTGGGCGACAAGCTGACTATCGAGTTGATTGCCTACTTGATTGCTAGAGTTATTAATCGCTTGATGGCGTGGCTCACTACCACAGAGGTTTGCTGCGCTAATGAATTTAATATCATTGGGCAGTTCGTCTCGAAGCGGTTGCTGATAAAAGCTAACCACATTGTGATGCTCCACCATTGCTGGGGGAGTATGCATGGCGGTGACTCGATTAGCAGCAATGCCACGTTTACCCAGTGCAGACAGTAACGCTCTACATTGGCTTTCGCAGCCAGCGATGACGCAAGTATCGCCTTGGATGATCGCAATATAGGCGCGCGGGTAATCGACTAACAAAGCTTTGATAGGTGCTGCTGGGCTGCGAACCACAAAACTATTCCAGACAATGTCCGGCTCATTATTGCCCAGTTGCCATGCTTGTCTAACAGCGGTTAATTTACCTGAAATCACCGAGGTAAAGAGAGCATCTTTTTGGGTTTTGCTGATCAACTCATGGGGATTTCTCCACACCCCAAGACTGGCCCACATCGACGCTTCACCCATAGAATAACCCAGCGCAAAGTCTGGACGAACCTTAAATTCATCGGTTAATAGCTGCGTTAGAATATAACTGCTGCCAACACCTGCAATGGCTAAATCACCTAAGTCCATCGCGGCAGCATGCTTGGGATCTAAATGATAGATCTGCTCTGCTTGCAGCATAGATTTTAGATCGCCTTCACGTTCAAGCTTGGCGTATAACGCTGGAAAGTATTGATGCAGTTCACTTAACATGTCAGCGTAAACAGTACCAACACCAGGGTAGACAAAGGCGAGGCCAGCCTCGGCTTGATTACCCAGCGCATGAGCGGTGAAGTAGCTGCCGCTTGGGGTTTTGTACTGTGTCTGCTCGGTAATGGTTTTAGCCACTGCCGCCTTTAATGCACTCAGTTCAAACTGCATAGCGGCAACAGAGCTGGCATTGAGTACGGCACAAAGCTGAGCTTTAGTCCCCGCAGTGGCGTACTGTTGTAAATTATTGACCATCGCTTGCAACACGCTGGTATCACTATTTTCAGAATGCCTTGTGTTAGCAGAGCGCCCTGAATGTTCAGCTGCCAATGATTCAAGTTCTGCCGCTAACGTGGTAATCGCAAGGCTTAATTCTGCTTGATTGTCACCACACACGATAAACTGCAAACGCTGATGATTAAGCAAAGATTTAGCCGCGATAAAACCAGTGCCTTGAGCTATCACAAAGCTAACCGATTGCGGACCATTGTTAAAGCTAATGGCAGCAACGCGGGCTTGATGATGCTCGGTAAACCAATAATGGCTTCTGGCTTGCTTTGGGCTTAATGCTACGCTGTTATTAAGCTCGTTACGAAAGTGAGTGCGACTGGCAAGTTGGCTAATAAGTTGATGCACCGCAGCGAACTGCGCTTTGCTATCAAGGTCATTATGTTGCTCAAGCTTACTTAAATGTGCGCCGTCACGCTTTGCCTGCGCGAGTGCACTAGTCAAGCTACTATCTGCAGTGTTGTTGCTGTTGGTATTAGCTCGCTGCATGGCAGTGAGCTGTGCGTGTGGATGTATTCTAAGTTGGGCCGCTTTCAACGCAGGCATCATTAATAACGCATGCTCGGTTGTGTTTAGCTGTACTAATTTACCATCTTCAATGGCGCTAATTGTGCGGTCTAACTGTTTTTCAAAACTAGCGTCTTTAAAGTCATCGACAGTGATTTTCACAATGCTGTCGACTAACGAAACGCCTTTTGTAGAACCTAGCCCTGAGCTGTTCACATCAGTGCGGTTAAGTTCTGGCAGCAATGCGGCCAGTTCATCATTGTCTAGCTCTATTGATGGCAGCACCAAAAGTGCGATGCGCAGTGGCATCGCAATTTTGTCGTTCGCTGACTCAGTTGCCGGGCTTAGTGGTTTAGTGGTCACTATTTAGCCTCGCCAAGCGTGTTGTCATGAGCGAGCGTGCTGTTATGAACAAGTATGCTGTCATTCGAAAGAGTTGAATGGGCGATAAACGCATCATTCAGACTTTTACTAATGGTCACTTTTGCGGCGGTCATCTTAGCGCTTAACTCACCATTTTCATGGTACAAAGCCACGTTAGCCGCTAGCGAACGAGCGCTGGTTTTAACCACGTCTAACTTAATAAAGCCGCGCTCACCAAATGCCATTGGACTGTTGACCACAAACTCACCAATAGATGAGGGCAGGCTAGCCGCGCCGTGTTTAAGTCTGGCCCAGACTAACATCGCTTGCAGTAACAAATCTTCAGCAAAGGGCTGGCAACCACCGACATGTGATTGTGCAACAAACTGACCGCAGTCATTAGCATCAACCTCAGCGAGTTTCACTGTGGTGATTAAACTGTTGTCATCAAATTGCGTCACTGTGTCAATGCCCTGCAAACGCGGACCATGAAACAAGGTTCCGTTGGCATACAGGGTTGCCGCAGTGGTTACAGCTTGGCTTGCATCTAGCGCATACATAGCCGGTGTTAGCGGCTCAGTGCGGACCGATGCATCGTCAAAGTCGCTGTTACTGTTGGCCATTAGTGTCGCTTTATATTGCGGGCGACCTTGGCTGCTGATGAGGGCGCTAAGCGTCTTGCCATCATCAGATGGGGTTAACGCTAACGTCATCTCTTGCGGCGCTAAGTCGTCAAATACAATGCCTTTTAGTAATTTGTAATCAATCACCTTTACGCAAGTACCTAACATTTCACTTGCCGCTTCGCGCATCCATTGGATAGCACACACCGTGGGTAGCACAGGGTTACCACCAATGCGGTGGTCTTGAATAAAGACCAATGCATTGGGGTTGAGGCGACGAGTGAGTGTGACTGCAGTTAGCTGACCGTGGCCGAACTTGTTTGCATCATGCTGCGAGCGCGATGCAGTCTGCACCTCACCCGCATTAAGCTTTTTTACAGATGCAGCTCCAGTCGTAGCGTCAGCGCCTTGCATAGAGGTACCAACTAACAACTGTGCCCCCGTCTCACTGAGTAGTTGAGTCGCAAATAGTTCAGCGCCGGCTTGCAAAGGAATGACATATACACCGCGGTCGGTGAACATCTTCTTCAATGCCGCTGTGACCATGCCGCCATCCCAAGGGCCCCAGTTAAAGCTCATGACTTTAGCTTGTGGGTTGCGTGCAGTGAACTGCAGTGCTGCCTTGTTAAGGATGTCGTTAGACATGGCGTAATCACTTTGGCCAGTGTTACCGTAAAAACCTGCAGCCGATGAGAACATCGCTAGCAGTTTGATGTTACTTGGCTCAAGTGCAGCAAGCAGTGCTTTAAGGCCATTAACCTTAGTGCCGTAAACTCGGGCTAGCTCTGCCAGTGTTTTGTCTTGAATATGCTTATCAGCAAGTACGCCAGCACCATGTATTAGACCAGTTATTTCGCTTGAACGGCCTTGTAGTGCGGCGCTAATGGCGCTGGTGTCGGTGACATCCATGCTGACGTATTCAGCTGATGCGCCAACGCTAGCAAAAGCGTTTAATGCAGTGTTGATTTCAATGCTGCTCTGCACTGGCCACACTAGGGCATCAACTTGCTTTGGCGTTGGCTTTTGACCCGTTGCGATAATATGCGCAATGGCGGCAGATTTAAGCTCGCTGGTTTGCTTACCCGCAGCCCAACTTGGCAATGCTTGTAATTCACTACGACCGGCTAAGATAAAGTGAGACTGAGTGCGACGGGCTAGGGCGAGTGCACATTCGAACGTGACACCTTTAGCTCCCCCGGTCACCAGTATTTTATCTGAACTGTTTAGCTCTGCTTTCGCTGATTTATTGCTCGCTTCGCCTGCAACTAAGGTTACGCGGCTAATATCGCCGTGCTTATCTGTTGTGATACCGACTTCAGGTAAAAGGGTATTGGCATCAAAAAGCTCGTTGGTAATAGCATCTGCGAAGTGCGTTGCATCAACATCGGCGGCGATATCTAATGCGCGGCAAAAAACAGTTGGCCATTCGTGACCGAGTGTTTTAGTTAACCCTGCTAACGCGGCTTGGTTAAGCTCTGCAGTTTGTAATGTTTGAGTATTGAGGTAGCCAAAGCCGCCATCAATACGACTGACTGTCACGAAACAACGACGGGCATTGTTATCGACAGTCAGCTTTGGTTGTAACAGTTTTGCCCATAAGAACGCTTGGCTCAGGTGGTTAAAGCTTTGCTCATTAAGGTTAACAGCATCGCCTTGATTACTATCACTGGCTTCTGGCTGCAGGTGAATGAATCCACCGATTGCACCGAGTTGTTGCTCGATTTGTGCAATGACAGCGTTAATACCGACTTCGTCTGCTGATGTTGCTTGAAAGCTTGCTATATCGCTTGAAAGCGGTGAATGAGCATTGCCTTCAGGTAGTCGAACAACAGCGACTTTTAGCCCTTGTTTAACCAGTTTCTCTGCTAGTACACCTGCGTTGTGGCCATCATCTGTGATCACAACGTTTGTGTCTGCGGCGAAACAGTTTTCAATCTTGTCCGCCGCGCTAAGCTTTTTTAGCGCCACCTCGCTGTGAGGTGGTAGTTCAACACTTGGCTCTGCAGAGACTGCACTAGTTTGAGTTGCTGTAGCAGCACTATCAATTGAACTAGTTGAAAGCTCTGAGCCATTAGCGGCACTTGTAGAGAGTTTAGAGCCATCAGCCAGCTTAGAGTTCATATAGCTAACGATTTCGCCTAAGGTGCGACACTCGGCTAGATCTTCAGGGTTGAGTTCAGGCAAGCCCGGAAGCTCATCTTGTACTGTCCCTAAAATTTCAACGCGCTTGATAGAGTCGATACCAAGGTCAGCTTCCATATCCATGCTCAGTTCAAGCATTTCAGTTGGGTAGCCAGTCTTGTCGGCAACCACTGACATCATGGTGGCTTGTACTTTCTCTGCGCTCAAACCGCTAGTTGCTATTGAAGCAGCAGGTGCTTCATTAATAACGGGCGTTGCAGATGTAGAAAGCTTGCTGTTCATGTAGCTAACGATTTCGCCTAAGGTGCGACACTCAGCTAGATCTTCAGGGTTGAGTTCAGGCAAGCCCGGAAGCTCATCTTGTACTGTGCCTAAGATCTCAACGCGCTTGATAGAGTCGATACCAAGGTCAGCTTCCATATCCATGCTCAGTTCAAGCATTTCAGTTGGGTAGCCAGTCTTGTCGGCAACCACTGACATCATGGTCGCTTGTACTTTCTCAGCAGAGAGCGAGCCCTCAGCTGCATTTGTATTAGTCAGAGTCGCCGCAGCGCCAGTAACAGTAGAGCCTTCAGCGGCACTTGTTAACTTGCTGTTCATGTAGCTAACGATTTCGCCAAGAGTACGACACTCAGCTAGATCTTCTGGGTTAAGCTCAGGCAAGCTAGGTAGCTCATCTTGAACAGTTCCGAGAATTTCAACGCGTTTGATAGAGTCGATACCAAGGTCAGCTTCCATATCCATGCTCAGTTCAAGCATTTCAGTTGGGTAACCGGTCTTTTCAGCGACAACAGACATCATGGTCGCTTGTACTTTTTCTGCTGATAGGCCATTAGCTGAAACTGCAGTCACTGGTGCTTCGTTAACACTTGCTGCTGGTGAAAGCTTGCTGTTCATATAGCTAACGATTTCGCCAAGTGTACGACACTCTGCTAAATCTTCAGGGTTAAGCTCAGGCAGAGCTGGTAGCTCATCCTGCACTGTACCCAAGATCTCTACGCGCTTGATTGAGTCGATACCTAAATCGGCTTCCATATCCATTTCAAGCTCGAGCATCTCGGTAGGGTAACCGGTCTTTTCAGCGACAACAGACATCATGGTCGCTTGTACTTTTTCTGCAGATAGGCCATTAGTTACTGGAGCTACGTTCACTTGAGGAGCAACACTTGAAGAAAGTTGAGAGCCTTCAGCAGCACTTGTTGAGAGTTTGCTGTTCATGTAAGCCACGATTTCGCCAAGTGTACGACACTCAGCTAAATCTTCAGGGTTAAGCTCAGGCAGACCAGGTAGCTCATCCTGCACAGTACCCAAGATCTCAACGCGCTTGATAGAATCGATACCTAAATCGGCTTCCATATCCATTTCAAGCTCGAGCATCTCGGTAGGGTAACCGGTCTTTTCAGCAACAACAGACATCATAGTCGCTTGTACTTTTTCTGCAGAGAGTGAGCCCTCAGCGGCTTGTAAAGGTAAAGAGTCTGTGGCAATTGTTGCTGCTACTACGACTTGAGGAGTAGCAGAAAGCTTAGAGCCATCAGCCAGTTTGCTGTTCATGTAGCTAACGATTTCACCCAGTGTACGACACTCGGCTAAATCTTCTGGGCTTAGCTCTGGTAAGCTAGGTAGCTCATCCTGCACAGTACCTAGGATCTCAACACGTTTGATAGAGTCGATACCTAAATCGGCTTCCATATCCATTTCAAGTTCAAGCATCTCGGTTGGGTAACCGGTCTTTTCTGCCACAACTTCAAGCATGGTCGCTTGTACCTTCTCTGCAGAAAGAGTCGCGCTGACTGTAGGAGATACTGGTGCAGCAACAACTGGTGCGGCAACAGGTTCGATACGCGCAGTGGGTGCTGCTTGGCGCTGAACTGGCGTCGCTGTAACGTGTGGCGCATTCACTACTGGAGCAACTACAGGAGCCGCTACTCTTGGCGCAACGATTGTTGCAACAACAGGTGCTGCTAGAGCAGGTGCAAGATTTTGAGTAACAGGCGCATAAACTGGGCTGACAATCGCAGTGCCGTTAAGCATGTTAAGCGCGGCATTATTGTTGCCTGCTTGCATCTCTAAGAACTGAGTATGGCTTTGTACTGTTTGTGCTTGTAGCTGATGGAACTGCTCCATCGAACGTTGCAAACTTTCAGGTAAAGCAACACCTGCGCCAGCCAGCTTAGTTTGCTCAGTCATTAAGGTGGTAAACGTCTCACCATATTGCTGTGGAATACTAAGGAATTGCTGATGCAGCTCTGCTGCTTGTTGCTGCGCGGCAAAGAACTGCGACAATGCATCAGTGCTAACACTGACAGTTGCTGGCTGAACTCTTGCTTGTTGAACTATGGTTGGTTGTGCGGTTGCACTCACTGCGATTTGGCCATTAGGCGCTACATGCTCATTAGACATTGGTACTGCAATCTCCACGATCTTCTCTACTTCTTTTTCAATAACAGTTTGCACTTCGACGATTTTTTCAACTTCAACAATCTTTTCGACGATTTTCTCTTCGATGATGGTTGTGCTTGTAACTGTGCCAGTCTCAAGCGACTTGGCCATTTTAGCGCGAGTCGCTGGGCTAATATGGTTAGCAGCGTTCAGTGTGATATTCATCGGTGAGCGTTTAGCTGGCGCGGCAATATCAGCCTGGTATGGATCGATATTATCAAGTTGCACACCCGCAACCGCTAATTGCACTGCAGCTTGTTTAAGCTGTAGGTCACTGTCGCCCTTAGGGCTTGGGTTAACAGAGATGATGCAAAGTTCGTTTAACTTGTCGCTCAACGTACCCAGTACTAGCTTTTGCAAAATGTTCTTCGGACCAAACTCAACAAATACTCGCGCGCCAGCATCATACATAGCTTCTAGTTGCGTAGTGAAACGCACTGATTGAAGCATATGTTTCTTGAACGAGGCCTTAACCTTGGCAGCAGTATTGTCGTAGAGTGCGCCCGTTGCGTTTGAATATAACGCGCGGCTTGGCTTGGTAAACTTGGCAGTATCAATTGCTTTGGCGAAAGGCGCTTGAGCGTGACCGACAAGTTCGGTGTGGAAAGCACCCGACACTGGCAAGTTAATCGCTTTGTAACCTAACTCACTTAGTGCTTTTGCCGCGTCGCCCGTTGTGGCAGTCGGGCCGGCAATGACTGATTGTGTTGGCGCGTTATAGTTAGCCACTTTAACACCATCGAACTTAGCGATAGTGCTTTCAAGCGTGGCTAAATCATCCGCTTTATGGATGATGGCAAACATGGCGCCAGTGTCAGCTTCAACACCGTCTTTAGCCGCGGCTTTAGTTGCCATGGCATCGCCACGGGCAAAGGCGAGTTTGTAATAATCGTCAGCTGAAATAACGCCAGCAGCACATAATGCGCTTAGCTCTCCAAAGCTGTGACCCGCAACCATATCGGCATTAAAACCAGCTGCAGTAAATAGTGCGTATTGACCCATTGAAACAGCGCCGATAGCGCTTTGCGCATTAGCGGTATTAGTCAATACCGCTTCTTGTGTCTTCACATCATCTTTATTAAAGACAGGTTTTGGATACAAGATTTGCGATAGAGGTGTTTTGTCGTTGGCGGCAAACACTTTATCAGCAGTCACTAATTGCTGACGCATCTCTGGGTAGTAACAAGCGAGATCGCGTCCCATGTTGAGGTACTGCGAACCTTGACCAGCGAACAATGCAGCGACTTTGCCTGAGGCTTTGTTTGCAGCATCGACAATGGCGCTAGCACGGTAGCTGATGCCACCCGGTAGTTGCCAATGAGTGTCATCACTATTTGATAGCTTAGCGACGGCCTGCTTAATAAAGGTGGTTAATTCTGCAGCGTTATTGGCGACAAGGCCGATACGCGGTGCGTTGGCGGCGAGCTCACGTACTGCGAAGTTTTCAGCAGCATCTTTAAGGTTAAAGGCAGATTCAGCGCTTAAGGCTGCTAATGCATTCAGTTCTTTGATGAGTGCATCTTTGCTTTGAGCACTGACTAGGAAGCTTTGCGCCACTTGGCGTTGGCGATATTTTGCTTTTTCGCTGTCGATACGGCTATGTTCTGGTTTGTACTCTTCTAATACAAAGTGGAAGTTAGTACCACCAAAACCAAATGAGCTAATACCCGCACGGCGCGGCGTACCATCGACACGTGGTAACCAAGGGCGTGTTTCAGTATTGAGATAGAAAGGCGAGTTTTCGATATCAAGCTTTGGACTCGGCTGGCTAACGTTAATCGTTGCTGGCAATACTTTATGGTGTAGTGCTAAAGCCGCTTTAATCAGTCCAGCGGTACCCGCGGTTGATTTAGTGTGGCCAATCTGTGATTTCACTGAGCCAAGAGCAATGTGCTGCTTGGTGTCATCGCCTTCACTGAAGACTGAACACAGACCGGCAAATTCTGCGGCGTCACCTGCGGCAGTACCTGTTCCGTGCGCTTCGATAAGCCCTAACGTGTGCGGTGCAAAACCAGCATCGTCATAAGCGCGGTTAAGCGCTTTTGCTTGACCTTCAGGGCGTGGTGCATAGATAGATTTAAACTTACCATCTGATGAAGACCCCATGCCTTTAATGACCGAGTAAATTCGGTCGCCATCGCGCTCAGCATCTTCAAGACGCTTCAACGCGATCATGCCGATACCTTCACCAATCATCATCCCTTTTGAATCAATATCAAATGGCTGAATCGTTTCGTTAGTGGTGAATGCAGGCGTCTTTGAAAAACTCATGTACATAGAAGGCGAGTTGTCGGTACAGACGCCGCCAGTGATCATCATCTCTGAGCGACCTTCAACAAGTTCACTAAGCGCCATACGCATAGCGGCTAAAGAGCCTGCACATGCAGCGTCAACCACGCAGTTCATACCACCGAAATCGAAACGGTTAGCAATTCGGCCGGCAATCACGTTACCGAGTGAACCTGGGAAAGAGTTCTCTTCCCAATGTACATATTGGTCTTGGAACTTTTTGATCAGCATTTCGCTGTCTTCGTCGCTAATGCCACTGTTGGCAAATACTTTCTTAAGCACAGGATATTGTAGACGCGCTGTTAAGCTGTGGCTGATTTTTTGTCCGCCACCCACGCCTAGCGTAATACCTATTTTGTCTCTGTCGTAACCTTCAGGCAGGTTAGCATCGGCAAGGACCTCTTTTGCGACAATCAAAGACAGTAGCTGTGATGAGTCAGTCAGTTCTAGGATATTTGGCGGCAGGCCAAACTCCATAGGGTTGAAGTCGACATCGGGTAAAAAGCCACCGCGCTTACAGTAGCTTTTATCTGGCGTGCTTTTATTGCTATCGAAGTAATCTTCTTTCTTCCAGTGGGTGTCTGGCAACTCGGTGATAGCATCAATTTTTTCGCTGATAAGATCCCAAAACTTGTTGAGATAACGCGAGTTAGCAAAAATGCTCGCCATACCAACAATTGCCACTGGCATGTCTTTTAAACGTTTATTTAAGCGAATATCAGCTTGCGAGTCTTGTGCTTGCTCTGGTGTAGCTGATGATTGTTCAGGTTTAGAGGTCTGGCTCATTATGAGTCTCCAGTGGATGCTTGTTTTTCAGGCATCTTATTGTTTGTTTTGGGCTTGTCTTTTGAGGTGCGGCGATTTGGCGTCGCACCAGGAAAGCGCTGTATAAAACTTTGATAGTTACTGACAAGTAACTTTCGTAAATGGAACGGCCCATGTTTAAGCACATAGGCCATGTATCTGTTGGTTGCTTGGGTATTACCATCTTGGTAGATGTCGAGGTAGATCCAGTCACTATGAGGATCGACGCCAAGCAAGATTGAGCTGGGTTGTTGTTCGGTTAATTGTGGTGGGATAGTCAAAGAGACCACTTGCACCACATTTTCTGCATCAGGGCTTGGCAACGCTAAAGTCTGCGCTAGCGTTTCATAATGCAAGGTATAGGTTTTTACATCACTGCCTTGGGTGATCGGCAGCTGATTAAAATAGCGCATAGGTACATGCGGGCTTTTTATATCGCCCACACGGGAGACCCCGTAGCGCTTTAAGCAGCGCGCCAGTCCTGAGCGAGAAACATTAGGGTTAATAAATTTCTGCGTGGCTGTCAGTAATCTATCGAGTGGCATTTTCAGCTGATATCTTAATCCAACAACAACATATTCCTGTAGCGGCGTTAGCGTCGTGTTGAGATGGTGCGGTGTATTAGGCGTGTTTTCTATTGAATCACGCTTACGCCACTTTCGAACTGTAGCTTCACTGATATTCAACACTTTTGAAAGTTGACTGACACTGAGGTCTGACTCTTGGATGAATCGACGCATCTCTGGTGTCGTGGTGGCATTGCTGTGCCGAGTTTCAGTGCTACTTTGCGTACGCTTATTCGAATTAGTGCTTTCCGAACTTACACTTTCATTAACTTGCTCAGCCATCAATTTAGCGGTATCCGTTAATAATCTACTGGGACTTGATTACGTTTTCGTGACGAGTAAACTTCGCGAGAGTTCACCGTACATCGTAATTTAATCGGTATAATTTGACTACTGGATGAGCAGACTACCTCAGGTTTCAGGGCAATACAATCACCTGGGACTTAATAATTACAGATACGACCAGATTCAGCGAACACTTGTAAGTTAAAGTGTTATTTTGTGTACCAAGTAACGTAAATGGGTTAAAGAGTGACCTAGGTCAAATATTGTACTTTGTTACACGTTTATACTTGGTGTTAACAACTCCGGAATATTGTCTTATTGAAAACACCTAAGTTTAATAATGTGACAAAGGAGGCCGTTATGGCTGAGTTCAACACTGAGCAGATCCGCAATTTGGCTGTGCTCGGACACACAGGATCAGGAAAGTCCTCGTTATTAGAAGCATTGCTGTTTCGTGCGAATGCGATAACCTTAAAAGGCAGGGTCGATAAGGGCACAAATCATGCTGATTTCACTGCCCAAGAAAAATCCCATCGCCACAGCTTAGAACCTTCATTTCTCAATCTTGATTACGCCAACCACCACATCAACCTTATCGATACTCCCGGTTTACCCGACTTTTTCGGCCGTGCACTGTTGCCGCTACCGGGTGTTGAGTCGGTGCTATTGGTGATCCATGCGGGTGTTGGTATTGAAACCGTTACAAAACGTGCATTTGAAGCAGCGCGTAGCCAAGGCAAAGTCGTACTCATTGCGATTAACCATATTGATGGTAATGAAGCTGGATTAGCGGAGTTATTGGGTAATATTCAGCAACAATTTGGCCATCGTTGTCTGCCCATTAACTTGCCCAATGCCGCAGCCGACCAAGTCGTTGATTGCTATCTTCATTGTGATGAACAAGCTGAAACCGCCTTTATCGGGGCACAGGCCGCCCATGATGAGTTAGTCGATACAGTGCTTGAAGAAGATGAGCAGCTTATGGAGCTGTATTTGGATCAGGGCGAGTCGTTAACGCCAGAGCAGCTGCATGCTCCGCTTGAGACTGCATTGCGTATGGGGCATCTAGTGCCCGTTTGTTTTACCAGTGCAGAACAAGATATCGGCATAGGTTCGTTGCTAGAACTGTTAGTGAAATTACTGCCAAATCCACTTGAAGCCAATCCGCCGCTATTTGTTAAAGGGTTTGGCAAAGATGCTGTGCCGATCGATGTCAGCCAAAGTCCAAATGATCACGTATTAGCACATGTTTTTAGGGTGTCAATTGATCCATTCTTCGGCCGAATGGGTGTATTTAGGCTTTACCAAGGCACGTTAAATATTGGAATGAAATTGTTTGTTGGTCACGGACGCAAGCCCTTTAAAGTGAGCCATTTGGCTAAGCTACAGGGGGATAAACTGATTGATGTTAGCCAAGCCATTCCAGGTGATATCTGCGTGATAGCCAAAATTGATGAACTAGAAGTGGGCGCAGTGTTGCATGATAGCCACGATGAAGACGAGTTTCATCTACCTGAAATTAAGCTGCCTCAGCCCATTTTTGGTTTAGCCGTATCACCAAAGCGGCGCGGGGATGAGCAAAAAATCTCCGAAGTGCTGCATAAATTAGTGGCGGAAGATCCCAGCCTTCAGATTAGACGCAGTGAAGCACTGGGACAAACTATTTTACAAGGGCTGGGGGATCTCCATCTGCAAATAGCATTAGAAAAAGCGCAAACCTTGTTTAATGTCGATATGGACACAGATACACCAGCCGTCGCTTATCGAGAAACAATATTGGCAGAGGCTGCAGCCCGTTTTAGGCATAAAAAACAATCAGGTGGTTCGGGGCAGTTTGGCGAAGTTGAACTTAAGGTTGAACCACTGCCACGGGGGCAAGGGTTTGAATTTGTCAGTAAGGTGGTGGGAGGGACTGTACCGAGTCAATATATACCCGCAGTTGAAAAAGGCGTTCGCGAAGCCATGTTAGCTGGCGCGCTTGGCGGGTTCCCTATGCAGGATATCAAAGTCACGGTATTAGACGGCAAACATCATAATGTTGATTCGAAAGAGATAGCGTTTGTTATGGCGGGTAAGAAAGCCTTCATTGATGCAGTTGCACTGGCACAACCTGTGATTTTAGAGCCTATTGTTGATATGCAGATCTCGGTAGAGCAAAGTCATGTCGGTGAAATCACGGGTGACATGAACGCTTCTAGGGGCATTATTTGTGGCACTCAAGCTAAGGCTAGTGGCATTGTTGTCGTGAGCGTTGAAGCACCACTGGCGAATGTTGGCGATTACTCCACCAGGCTCAAATCGATGACGGGTGGCGATGGTGTCTTTTCGATGAGTTTTAGTCGCTATGGCATTATTCCTGATAAAGCATTTAAGGCTTTGGCGTTAATTGAATAATCAGTATGTTATGTAATATCTTGTGGGGCTGCACGCTATTTTGCGGTATGCCCCTCTGTTGTTTTGCGGTAAAAGAGGCCACAATGATCCTATAAATCACCGTTATTGAGCTGTCGTTGTCTAACTCTAATCCTCCCTGCGTAAACTTGTATTTCTGCCCGTTATCATCTTCATTGATTAAGAGTGAAATAGCGGCGACGATCCGCTCGTGGTTACCACAAGATGAAATTGACAAGGTCGATCGTTATATTCAGCAAACCGCCAAAGTACAAGGTTTGATGGTTCGCGGATATTTACGCGCATTGTTGTCTCACCATGGAAAATTACAGCCTGATGAGTGGCAATTTGAATATGGTGAAAAAGGTAAACCGCGGTTAACGCAAGCTCAGTTTGAGCGAACAGGAATAGATTTTAATCTTAGCCATAGTGGCGATTGGTTGCTGTTAGCTATCCATCAACAGCCTGTAGAGGACAAGATTCCATCGACACTGGATCTGGGAGTCGATATTGAGCGCTGCCGCACAAGTACCAATATCCATTCGATATTAAATCACTACTTCTCTGAGCCAGAAACCGCCGCGTTACTTGCTTTACCCAATGAGTTACAGCGTGATCGCTTCTTTGATTTATGGGCATTGAAAGAGTCTTATATCAAGGCTAAAGGGTTGGGTTTAGCGTTGTCGCTTAAATCGTTTGGCTTTGATTTAAGCACAATGGAGCAGCGTATATTGGCACTTAAATCGAGCGAACACACTAAATTTGGACAGTTAAAATCGGGATTTAGTCAGCAGATGGTGTTCAAGCAGGGGGTTGCTTTACAGCTCTTTAGCAGCAAAACAGAGGTGATGGTTGCTGCTACAAATGACACGCTGGTGGAGGAAGCGGCCAATTGGCATTGTGCTTTGGGACATTTGGATGACGATTATCGCTTTGCTATTAGTGTTAAAGGGCTAAGTTGCCAACACAAACCCATCGAGTATGACGCAGAAATAGCCTCGATTAATGATGTCGTTAAAGCGATGGCTTAGCGCTGGGGAAGCGGTGTCAATATGGCTGATAGAGAAGGGACGCGATATGCGTCCCTTGTGATGTGTTAGCTTTCTTGGCTTGTTATTTCCTAGGTGTTGGCACAATTTCAAATTCTGGATTGAATTCCACCATGCTGCCCGCTATTTTACTAAAGGCTGTTTTGTCGCCTGTAATTTTAGCATCACCCGATGCCAGTAGTGCTTTGAGGGTTGTCTTGCCAAGTAGGATTTGGGTCACGTCTGATTTATTGACGATGAGGTTAGCATCTGCTGTTTGTTCATCATCCACCACATTGTTACTCAAGTTACCGTTGCTAAGCTCAATGTAGAGAATACTTTTGGTATCTGGCGTGATGATGTTCATCTTCACTAGACCGTGTTTCGCTGCTTTTTGGCTATCGATTTTCACGGCTAAAAAATCGAATAAGGTTGGCATATCCATCTCACTAATCACATCTGCTGATGCTGTTTTAGGAGCCCCTTTTTGAATGCCTACACGCAGCTCTTGGGCGCCAGTTAAGTAGATGTTTCTCCAGCCTGCACCTTCAGATTGATAACCTAATTGCTCATAGGTATCGGCTAAAAGTTGTCTTGCTGTATCATTATTAGGATCGGCCATAATGACTTTGTTTAATGCTGTAGCAACAAAGCGATACTCCCCTTGGATGTAGTCACTTTGGGCTCGTTTAACCGTTGCTTCCGCGCCCCCCATATACTCTACAAACTTGGCAGATTCTAACTTTGTTGTTAATGGGTTTAAGTTGGCAGGGTTCATATCAAAGTAACCTAAGTACTTATTGTAAACCGCTTTGGCATTATGGCTATAGGTGCCGTGATAACCGTTGGTGTGCCAGGTTTTATAGACAGTCTCAGGAATAGTCGCTTGTATTGCATCGCCAATATCTTGAATGCCTACGCCATTATTGGCCAGCCTTAAAGTTTGGTTATGTACCAGACCATAATTATCACGTTGTAGGCGCAAGAATTGATTGACCTCTTCATTGCCCCAAACTGGCGCCGAATGTGCAGAAAACAGTACCTCAACTTTGCTGCCAAAGGCAGTGATCATTTCGTTGATATCTTTTGACCATTTTAGTGCGTCACGCACTTTTGCCCCGCGTAAGGTGTAGATGTTATGCATACCTTGGTAGGTCAGTTCGCCGCTCCAAAGTGCATTCTTTGAAGGAATAAAAGTTATCATCTCAGATTCTGCTTCAGTACCTGATGCATCCATAAACACCATTTCAAGCCCATCTATCTTAAGCGTTTCCCATTTGCCTTTGCCATTTAAGGTGTAGTCTGGTGCGACATAGGTGATTTCACCTTTTGATAAACCTTTGCCCAACGCGGCATCGACAATACCGTGGTTATCCTTACCTAAAGTGGCCCCATATTGATAAGCTGCGCGGCGACTCATCGCGTTTCCAGCCAGTACGTTTTCATCAACAATCTCTTTGGTGATGTTGTGTGATCCATAGACTTTCACGTCAGGAAACATCTCTTGAACGCCGCGAGCACCACCAAAGTGGTCAGCATGACTATGAGAATAGATCATGGCTACCACAGGAAGATCACTGCCTTCTGGCAAGTGTTTTAGTGCGAAGGTCAGTGACGCCTTAGCCGCTTCTTTAGTCAGTAATACATCGTAAGCAATCCAACCAGAATCGCCCTTAATGAGAGTTAGGTTTGATAAGTCTGTCCCGCGTACTTGATAGATCCCGTCGCTCACTTTATATAAGCCATTAGGCACCATATTAAGTTGAGCTTGACGATAAAGTGATGGGTTGACCGAATCGGGGGTTTGCTCACCAATAAAGGCAAATTCAGCGCGCAGAATGTCTGCAGTCGCTTTATCAAATTTTGCGATAAGATTCTTAGATGATTGCTCAAATGCGGTGGTATCTGCAAAGTTGAGCGTTTGGGCAATGGCTTGGTTATGCTTAATCGTATCTGCAGTCGCGGCCTTGCCCTCATAGTGCACGGTTATATGGTCGTGTTCATGTTGTGCAGCATTTGCAGTTGAAGACAGGCCCAGTGTTACGCTACTGATGATCGCGATTGTAAGCGGAGATATTTTCATTGTGATTCCTCAAAGGTCGTTCATAGAAGGTTCATAGCAGGCTCTTAGCTGAGTAGGGGAGCCTGAACCGAGTCAATACAAATTGAATTGAGGCTAGTGTAGAGTGCTTGTGTTATTTAGTAATTATCGCTAGATTGCTAATTAATATTCACAGTGTAAATAGTAATGAGTCATATGCCGCAGACAAAACAGTTTGACCTTAATCTATTTCCGGTATTTCTTGCCGTGTATCGCTGCCGCTCATTTAGCCGCGCCGCAGAACAACTTGATTTAACCCAATCTTCAGTCAGTAATGCGATTAACCGCCTTAAAAAACAGGTAGATGAAGAGTTGTTTAATCGTGTTGGACGCGGTGTTGAACCTACAGCTGCCGGACATGATTTATATCAACAGTTGGAGCAGCATTTCAATGCTATTGATGGTGTTGTTGCGGGTTTGGAGAAGTTTGACCCTAAAATACATCAGCGTGAATTCTACGTGTATGCCAATGAAGTGATAATGCAACTATTGCAAGCGCCAATAGATAAGCTGACGGCTGACTTGGCGGTTGATATTATCTTTAAGGAGCCGCCATCCAATGAGGAGCAGTTACAGTCTGACTTGCAGTTTGAGCGTATAGATCTTGCCGTTGACATAATGAGCCAAATACCAGTGGCGTTAAATGCAGCCCTGTTGATGCGCGATAAGTTGGTCTGTGTGGCGAGAAAAGATCATCCAAGGATCCAAGATACACTTAACGTTAATGCCTATTTTGCTGAAAAGCATGTCATCTTCAAAATGCGGCGCTCAAATCTAGCCATCGCGGAACTTTATAGCGAAGCCGTCATGCCGCAACGTAAAACCTATAGTGAGCAATCGTCGCTACTGACCATGTTAGCCACAGCATCAAAAAGCGATGCTATTGCCATCGCTTCCACTCATTATCTTAAAGAGTATGCTGAGCTGTTTAATCTGACGCAATACCCATTGCCTTTTGATACAAGGCCAATTGAGTACCATATGATTTGGAGTAAAAAGTTGCAGAGCAATAGCGCCAATGCTTGGCTAAGAGAGATGATAGCTTTACAAATGCAGGCGCTAGAGACTTAAAAAATAAAACCGAGCATTAATACTCGGTTTCGTTATGTCTTATTGTCTTGCTAAGCGTTGGTTCTCAGCTGGGTTTTCAAAATCGCTACGATAGGGGTTGATATCTAACCCGCCACGTCGAGTGTAACGCGCATAAACCGTTAATTTTGCACATTGGCAGAAACGTTTTAAGTCGACAAAAATACGCTCGACACATTGCTCGTGAAACTCATTGTGCTGTCTAAATGAGATCAAGTATCTAAGCAGTTTTTCGCGATCAATTTTAGGGCCTTGATAGCGGATCATTACCGTACCCCAATCAGGCTGAGAGGTAATTAAGCAATTTGATTTAAGTAGATTAGAGGTTAGCGTCTCGGCAACCATCACTTTGTCATCAACACTGTCGACAAGGTAGTCTGGGTTAAAGTTGTAGTCGCTGACTTCAATATCCAAATCATCGATACAAGTGCCTGGTAGTTCTACAATACGTTGATGGCTAAAGTTTTTCGGTTCAATTACTTTAACGCTAACATCACCTTGTGCACATTGGCATAGATCTTTGGTCAAGGTAGATTGAACCGCTTCAACATCATCAAATTGAGTTTGGTTAAAGCTGTTCAAATATAACTTAAACGACTTAGACTCAATTAGGTTGGCACTTTGAAAGTCTAGGCTAAACTCCGCGATGGCGACCATTGGCTTACCTTTGGCATTTAGCCATGAAAGCTCATATCCGGTCCAAATATCACAGCCGTGAAACGGCAGTTCGGTAGTAAGGCCTATTGCGTCACGGTTCAACTTACGCGGCACGCCCTGCAGTAAAGACGCATCATAATGTTCTTGGTAGCCTGTGGACTTTCCTAATGTAAGCTCTGAAAGTTCGGGTGCGTCACTATAGGGATCATGATGTTGTGTCATCAATACGGTTTCCATGTCAAAATAGACTCTTATTATAACTGATTTTGGGATCGGCTTAAGTGTCTTCTTTACCTGCTCTGGATATTTTTTTAAACGACTACCAACAAGCCTACTTAGATGCGTTGGGAGAGTACCCTCGATATTATGCGCAGCAACAAGCGTCAGAGTGTATTTTGGGCGATGTTGACGTTGGTTCTGAAGAAGCATTGCAATGGAAATCAGTCTCGCGTGACGTGCCGGGTGTTTTTGATAATGTCGAACATGCACTAGAGCTATCTTTACATGCCGATCTTAGTGCATTTTATGGGGCACATTTTGCAGCGCCATTGATGTTTGACTCACCTTGGGGAACGGGAGAGTTATTGCAGGCGTGGAGCCAGACTGATTTTGAGTATCTACAGCAGAATATCATCGGACATTTGATGATGAAAAAGAAGCTCAAACAAGATCCTACCTGGTTTATTGGTGTGTTTGATGATGAAGATAAGATGATCACTATTAACAATACCGATGGCAGCGTTTGGATTGAAATCCCTGGGGAAAATCAGAGTAAAAAGTTAGCAGATTCGTTAAATGGTTTTATCGCTGAGCTTACGGCGCGAGTGACGCCACCGGTTAAGCTGGTGGAAGAAGATATGCCAGTACTCGATCACCCAGGTATTTGGCAGCGTATGAAAATAATGTGGCAGAACTTACGTGGGAAATAGCGGGTAAAATTTAACGCTAGAAGCTTAAACTATTAGCTTGAAAGAAGAGGTCTAAATTGCACTGCAATTTAGACCTTTTTTGTCTCTTTTAGAGATGATCCCAAGAGATATTCGACACGATACGGCATGGTTCGCAGCGGAAGTGAAACATATCCAATAGCGGCTCATCTAATAGCCAGTGGTCACTACCACATTTTGGACAGCAACGTTTTTTCTCATTGGCTAGGCTTTCTCCACCAACGCGATAAAGATAGTAATAGGTTGGGATTTTTGTCAGGAATTCAACTCGGCCACGCAAGTCCCAGCCGCGTCTAAAGAGGTCACTTTTGTGGCTGGTTAGCTGCTCAAGTGCTGCAAACTCGGCTTTAGTCCCCGCGGCCATTTGTATTTCATCACAAGCTTGCCATTCGGTTTGCCAGCGGATCAGCCGTTTATGATCGCCATTGGCTGTCGCTGGTACTTGGTAAAGTGGAATTGGCTGCAGCGTATCACCATTTCTTAGTGGCGAGCACATATGCACATAACTGGTATAAAGCAGCTGCCAACTTGGTGTCTCTTGGCTAGACACTTCTGAATTGATATCTTGGCCAATATACTTCTCGCGAGGAGCAAGTAGTTTAGCGTCTGTTAATTCAATTAAGGTTTTCTCGACCCAAGGGCTATTAAATCGCTTGGCAAGGCTACTTTTTTCTGGCATCAACAAGCGAGCTCTAAACTCACCGTCATTGAAAGCGACAGCAAATTCTCGACCGAGTATTTGACCATTGGCGCGATAAGCTTCTAACAAGCCATTAATGGCTTTTTCGGCGGCAGTGATTGTCGTGTTATCGAAGCATTCAAATCTTAATTCAACAACATGCATTATTTCTTGGCTCCACTAGCATTAAGCGATGCTGATTCAAGCGCTGTTAATCTGTTGATTACGGCTTGATAGTTGGTTTTAAGGGTTAACAGCTCCTGCTCAAGTTGCGTAATTCTTTGCTGTTGTTGAGTGTTGGTTGGAAGTTGCAGAGGTGCTTGCGCTGATGCGGTTAACTGCGCCTTAGTCGGGATTGCGGCTTTGTCTACAGCATTCATCGATTTGTACTGTTGTAAGCCTTGGATCAAAGTCAGCATTGCAACACTGACACCTAGCTTAGTTTTAATTAATGCAAGAGTGGGTTTTTTACCTTCATCGCTGAGCTGTTTGGCGGCGCAGAGTACTTGGTCTAGAGGGCTCATCGTTGGTTAAATTCCTTACTCATTAGTATATTTAGTTCATTAACAGTAATTAATTAAAATTAAATCATTATTAAACAATGCTTTAACATGTGGCATGTAGTTTGCTTTAATGATATTTATAAAATCAATATAAATACAGGAAGTTAATGTGAAGAATAATCTACTAAGTTTAGCGTTTTTTGGGATAGCAAGCATAGGGTTAACTGGTTGCGTTATCAATGTAGGTGATGGTGAATCTGATTGGGATAACAATGGAGCTTGGGAGAAAATCCAAGAAAGTAACCGTGACGGCCTATCGAGGATCTCACTGGGGATGTCAAAAGAGCAGGTGACAACGCTAATGGGTACTGCTGATTTTAATGAAGCCTATATCCAACAAGATAAAGAAGTGCATGTGCTGTTTTATCGCACACAACGAGTTAAGGGCGACGGCAAGACAACCAAAGATGAGTGTACTCCCGTGGTTATTAGCAATAATGCCGTTGTTGGATGGGGCGAAAAGGCCTACACCAAAATATAATTATCTTTCTATATTTCTTTAATATGGTGAAGTTACTTTCTTAATAGGGTGTCTAAATGGTCAATTAAATCCGACCATTGGGCATCTTCCGCTAATGCCTCTGCTAGAAAATGTTGCTGTGATATTGTCCAAAATCCCGCTTGATGAATAAGCAGCCCTTTAGTAATCGTATGTTTTCGTATAAACAGTTCAATTGCTTTAGCATCACTTGGTAAACCGAGCTGTTGAAATAGATGTTCTAGATCCAAAGGGGTGGTGTCCATGATTAACGCTCCGTTGCTATCGTGTTGCTTCCAGTATGGTAGAAAACGACCTAATCCTCCAAGTTTAGTATCGATACTTTTTGACACCCAATTACTCATCAGATGCTCGTTTTAGAACAACATTAAAGTTCTGACAAAGTGAATGTTGATTATTAATTGCACTTTTCTATGGGCTTGTTACATTGGTATTTATGTGATCTAGGTCAAGGAAAATAACAATGGAAAATCAAATCATGGAAGAGTGTCGAGCGGTCTATCTAACGGCTGAAGATTTACGTATTGCCGCCTCAATTCTTTACAATGCTTACCACGATGATCCATTTTTTATGGATGCACTCTATGATGATGACAAGGTGCAATATGAGCAAAAACTGCGTGGCGCTATTCGTGAAGAGTTAAATGCGCTGTGGCAACAGGAACAAGGGTTAATCGGCATGTTTTCTGGAGAACGACTGATAGGGGTTGCCTGTATTGCCACTCAACAAGTCCCGCTTGGTGAAGCCCGTTACTGGCATTGGCGTTTGAAAATGTTGATAAGTGCTGGTTGGCAATCGACCCAAGCTTGGATCAAAAAAGAACACCAAATTATAGAAAACCTGCCCAATAGTCGTTGCGGTATTTTGCAGTTCATTGCTATATCAACAAATGAGCAAGGCAAAGGTTACGGTAGTCAATTAGTTAAAACAGTATTGAGTTGGTGTGATGAACAGTTGCAGCTTGATGGCGTTGGTGTGTTTGTTAGCGATCCAGCACATATTGCATTATTTTCGAATCATGGTTTCGACAAATTGGAGGATCTAGAAATAGGCAAGGTGACGGGGGAATTGATGTTTTATCGAGGCCAGACTAATGACTAAACGTTTTAATAATTTCGCTGAATTCTATCCCTTTTACCTGTCGCAACATCAAAATATAACGTGCAGAGCGCTACACTATATTGGCAGCTCTCTGGTTATCTTAGTGACTATTTTCGCGCTCTATTCAGGGCAATGGTTACTGTTATGTTTGTTACCCGTCATTGGTTATAGTTTTGCTTGGATTGGGCACTTTGTATTTGAAAAGAACAAACCGGCGACATTTAAATATCCCATTTATAGTTTAATGGCTGATTGGGTGATGTTATTTGAAGCCTTTTCAGGCAAGAAGAGATAAAAATATCGGATTCGGATGTCCTTGGCGTAAGAGATCTCTTACTTTTATGTGGGACATCAAATGGTAATACTGTTGATATAGTCACTATAGATAGTCTTAGTTGTTTATAATCAGTACGTTATGTAAATCCCTACAAGTTGCGTAAATGTTACGATCTTGAGTGTTTGCTAAAAGACTGTCGCACTGGACTGATAAGCGTATAAAGTTAACTCAAGCAATCAATTGGTAAGCCTTGTTAGCGATAGAGTTCGCTGTAAATCATCATTACCATTTTGATTCTCAAGTTTACATATTTAGTGAGTGGATAGGCCAGCTGCTAGTTTAAGGATAAGTTAGCAGCCATTGGATATAGATATTTTAGTCATATCTAAAATTATGTTTAGTAGTTAAGGCTAACCTTATTAAATAGTTAGGTATTTGCAGGATGCAACTAGGACAACCTCAGGATGAGGATTTTGGCTTAGGACAAGCTAATAAATGGATTTACAAGGAAGATGCAGGATGCACGTTAAGCAAGGATGATGCAGGGAGCACATATATAGCGGGAAAGCTAAAAAGAAGCTAGATCAGGGCGTACCGAAAGGTACGCCCTTTCTTTTATCTTTGATAAATTGCTCGGATTTATGTGAGAGATCTCTTACAGCTTCGTGCGAAATAAGGCTGATTACTTGCTGGTAACGAGTAGGTTTTTATTTAAAATAGTTTATAAACAGTGGCTTATGTTATTATTATTGTATGACTAAAATGTGACTGCATGTTAAATGTTACTTATTGAGCCAATTTTTATGGGATTTTAGTTTATTATTTGATTGTGCAAGGAAGCATGACAGAAAGGATTTACAGATTAGGATGATCTAAGAGTGACGGAAGGATCCGCACTTAATATGGATAACTATCAAGGACGAGGCTTTCAAGGAATGATTGCCAGAGCGACCAAGGAGTGGTTAAACATTCCAGGATGGAAAGTTTTACTGCCTAGGAAGGTAGGATGCTACGGATAGTGAATGAATGGATTCTCAAGGATGATATTGGACACGCTTAGGATGAGCAAGCTTAGTAAAAGGATTACTGAGTAACAGGGATGAGTATCGAAAGATACAAGGAAAGAAAAGGAACATGGACGACGCAGGGAGCACAGTTACGCATGGATGGTGCAAGGAGCATTAAAATAGCAGGATGAGCTTACAAAGAAATAGCGAAAGCGCGTCTCCTATGGAGCCGCGCTTTTTCTTTGCCCCCAATTTGTGCTTTAGCGCAAAGATGAAGGCAATGGGTCCTGTTTAACCTAGACTGGGAATACTCTCAGCCTAGTTACTTACACCCACCAGAACTACAATTGCTTTTAGAGCGACCACCACAGCTTCCGCCGACAGACCCACGAGATTCTGGTGCATCATGCCATTCAGGTTCCGGAAAAATAGGCCACTGTACTTTGTGGATTTTTTTACCGTGCATCCACAAGCTTCCGCTATATTGATTAATGCCATCGGTACTAAATTCAAATAGGTATTTTACTTTCCAAGTGAAACCAGTACTGCCACCGAAGCTTGGCTTTGCTGTTTCCTGAGCGATGGCAAGCAGTTGTACCTTTTGTTTTTGGCACTCTTTGGTTGCAAAAGTACGGCTCATTTCCGCCATTTGCCTTAACTGCCAAAAAAAGGCGGCGATAACAACTACCGCTACGATTAATAAGAAATCTGTCATCATGCTTTAATTACCTTAAATAAGCCGCCAATAGCTGCAGAAAGCGCTGCACTTCGGTTAGGGTTTCGCAATTGAGTTAACAGTTGTGTGCGAATTAATGGAATAGCCACAATATCAGCAAAAATCTGGTTAAAGAAGTGTTGTTCTTGTTTGGCAAGTGCTTCTAAGTAGATACTGAGAGTTGGTTCATCTTTTAACGCTGACCAATTTCGAGCAGCAATGGTAATCAACATATCTGCGGATAAACCATTACAGCTGGCTAAATAAGCGATCGCTTGCTGACTTTGCTCAGGGTGAGATGCTAATGCCCTTAAAAGGTAAGCTTGGCTTTCTGTGGAAGCTGCAGCAAACTTTTCGAAAAGTTGTGTTGCGAGTTCATCGTCGATAGTTAGGTGCTCTAGGCACTGGCACATAGCAATTTGTACTTCTACTGCCGCGCGATCGAAACTGGCATTAATATGCTGTTGATGATCAAGTTCAGCCGCTCTAACACAAACATCTGCAATGCCCTGCATTCCGATGCTTTGCCAGTTTTCAGCTGGATGTTGTCCAGATAAATATTGATGAGCAAATTCATACTGGCTAGAGGCTTTTTCACCGAGTTGTTTTCGCACTAACGCGTTAAATACGGCTAACTTTTCTTGAGAAGGCTTAAAGTTAAAAGGGTGGTTAGCGAGTTGCTCTTGCTGCTGATCGGTTAAAGGTTGGGTCGGGTCTCTGCCTAAAGCTTCAATTATCATCTTGATGAATTGAGTGCGCGGCGCTGGCGAAAGCAAGCCACGTTCATCGAGCGCTAATTTTATAAACCAAATATAGTGTTGTTGGCTTGCATCCCAAAAGACAATCGCAAACTGAGCATGTCCCTGAATTGGAGAGGGATAAGGCGTGAGTAACGCTTCAATTTGCTGAAACGCCACCATATCGATATGTTGAACTCTACGGCCCATATCATAAACTTGGAATTGGGTTTTGGCCGTTTTAAGAAATTGGCTAAGGGTCGTTATTTCAGTCATATCGCTATCGAGTCAGTATTAATTAACCCACATTATAGGGATAACTGCGGCTAGATGGTATGATCTGATGCTAAATTTCATTTAGTAGTTTAAATTCTAGTTGGCAGTCGTTTATTGCACTGGAAGTGAAGGTGCTAAAGACGAGATTACGCTAGCACGGCCTAATAAATGCTCTTTCTAATTGTACTATTCATTCTCAATTCCCCCTGTGAATCTGTACTTATTATAAGCCTAAGTTAACCAGCAGAAAATGTTCTAAAGGAAAGAAAGCTAAGTGGTATAGGCCATTTGGCAGGCCTATTCATGCAACAGGAGTGTTAGCCTTGTTAACCTATTTGACCCGACAACAGCTTATTAAATTGCATGATGAACTCGTCATTGCTGCATTATGGAGTGCCACTCTACCGTCTGAAAGCGCGATGCAAAGTAGCGCGCCGTTTGCCTGTGATACCATGGCATTTGAACAGTGGCTGCAATTTATTCTAATCCCTAAAATGCATTATTTACTCGATAGTGCGATGCCGCTACCAAAAGCGATAGCGATTGCCCCCATGGCGGAACATGTATGGGCTGGCAAACCTGAATTTTGTCGCATAATTAAAACCATTACAGAATTAGATGAGCTATTAAGTGAAACAAACTAAAGCTGAATTAACCCAACCAGATGAGATAGATGAGGCGCAAGAGCTTACTGAGCTTGAAGAGTTAGGCCTAGAAGATGAGCCTGCACCTTATATCGAGATTTTATTTGAAGATGATGATGTTGTCGCTATTCATAAGCCTGCTGGCTTATTGGTTCACCGCAGTTATTTAGCGAGGCGAGAACGGTTTTTTGCTATGCAGCTAACGCGGGATAAAGTGGGGTGTCATGTTTTTCCTGTGCATCGCTTAGACAGGCCCACATCGGGTATATTGTTATTTGCTAAAAGCAGTGAAATGGCTAAGGCATTGTGTGAACAGTTTGCTTCTCATACGATTGATAAAGAATATTTAGCCATTGTTCGCGGTAATATGTATGACGCTGCAACCCTAGACTATGCGCTAAAAGTGGAGTTGGACGATTTAGGTGATAAAGATGTGGACCCCAATAAAGCCGCGCAAAATGCGGTGACTTCATATCGACCTATACTCAATAGCGAGATCCCTTTTGCCTCAGGTCGTTATGCAACGAGTCGATACGCACTGGTCCATCTTTCTCCACACACTGGGCGTAAACATCAATTGCGCCGTCATATGGCACATTTACGCCACCCTATACTTGGGGATACAACGCATGGTGATGGTAAGCAGAATAAATTTTTTAGAGATCATTTTGGAGTAAATCGATTGTGGCTCATAGCTAAAAAACTCAGTTTTAACCATCCAAGAACGGGCGAACGAGTTAATATTGAAACCGAGCTCGAGCAGGAATGGCTAGACTTGTTTGAAGGGCTAGGATGGCAAGAAGAGGCATTGTCTAATGCTAACAATGCCATACAAGTCGCAGATAATTAAGAGGTAGGCTTACAGCTGTCTTTTAACTCATTAGTTGAAGTTTGTTCATTATTATACGAGGCTTTCAAATATTCTAGTTGTTTTACGGTATGGAAATAGCACATTCTTCTAATATGTGCTGAACGATTGAGGTGTTTACGGTGTTTTTGTCTGCAAGAGTGTCTCATTACGGCTGGTCCTCGTACACATTCACTTTTAATTGCTGCATTGCTTGCAGCAATGTTCATCGATACAGTATGTTAAGGATATAACTAAATGGCTTTTAGGCGAAGTAAAACATGAAAAAAGTGAATCTAGTTTTTGGAACAGTTTACGGTGGTGCGCAATATGTCGCAGAAACTTTACAACAGGCATTAACAGACTTAGGGCGTGAGGCTGTTTTGTATCAAAGCGACGAACTTGTAGGTTTTGTTCCGCCTCAAGATGAATTGCTATTGCTGATATGCTCGACAACAGGCCAGGGCGATCTTCCTGATGAGATCCAGTCATGGTTTTACGATATGCAGTCTAAAGCCCCATATCTGCCGGAACTCAAGTTTGGCGTAATAGGATTAGGGGATTCAAGTTATGAAACCTTTTGCGGTGCAGCTGAGCAACTAGCAGCGCTATTCGAAGAGCTTGGCGCAACACGTTTAGGTGATTTCTTAAAGATTGACGCCGGAGAAACCATGGAGCCAGAAGTCGAGGCGTTAGCATGGTTGCCTAGTTGGAATGAGCTCATTGATAAAGATCTAGCGGCTTAACTTTTTTACCCGTCGCCAAATAGGGACACCCTTTGGCGACGGGTCACTAAAATAATACTTGATCACGCTTCTGTGATCACTGAGCATCAAATACAGATGTCATCAAATGTCAGTTGCATTACATTCTAGATGTATAAATATTCACTTTCACTCAATCGACTATTAAGCCAATTTCACCTCATTTTCTATTATTTAACATTTTCTAGAACAGCTTACTTACCTTATATCTGCCGGGATTATAGCGATATTTTTGGTGCCAATATTGAGTGATTAAACGGCGTAGCAATCGCTGATGAGTCTATTCGCGCTATAGATTGATGGTTATTCATTAAAGTGGCTAAATAACTAATACTTTAATAATCGATTTGCTATTTGTCGGTTTATTATTTAGCCAAGGTTGTTTTCATCAATCAAGCCATTTAAATTAAACTTGGCTCATGTCACTTAAGATATGCGCAATCTGACCGCGAGAAAACCTATGGAACGTAAGGTACTGATGATTGACTGTGCCGATGCGCCAGGACTTATCACTAAGATCACGGGTGTGTGCTTTTCCCATGGCCTCAATATCGTTAAGAACAGTGAATTCGTAGATAACGCTCAGGGGCGTTTTTTTATGCGAACCGAACTAGAAGGGCTGTTTGAACCCGTTAGTTTGGTAGCTGAATTACAGAGCGTGTTACCAACAATAAATCATACTAAGTTGGTTGATGTCGGCAAAAAACGTATTGTGGTGATGGTGACTAAAGAGGCACATTGCATTGGTGACTTGCTGATTAAATCGTATTCCGGTGCGCTAGATGCTGAGATTGTTGCCGTTGTCGGTAACTACGATCTGTTAGCCCCTTTGACTGAGAAGTTTGATGTGCCATTTCATTATATTAGCCATCAAGATATGAGTCGTAACGAGCATGAGCAAGCGATGTTGGACGTTATCAATGGTTATAAACCCGATTACGTCGTACTCGCTAAATTCATGCGGGTATTGACGCCGGAATTTGTGGGCCAATATCCCGATAAGATTATTAATATTCATCACTCATTTTTGCCCGCTTTTATTGGTGCGTCACCGTATAGACAGGCGTGGGAGCGAGGCGTTAAAATTATCGGTGCTACGGCTCACTTTGTGACGAACTCTTTGGATGAAGGTCCCATTATTAAGCAAGATGTTATCCCTGTTGATCACAGTTATAGCGTGGAGGCACTGTCGAAATGTGGCCGCGATGTCGAAAAAAGTGTACTCAGTAAGGCATTGCAACTGGTCATTAACGAAGATGTGGTGGTATACGGGAATAAAACGGTGGTTTTTTAGTATTCGTGGTCAATAAAAAAGAGACTTTTGTCTCTTTTTTATGCCGAGAAAATAATTTAAAAATTAACAACGTAAAGATCGTCATCTTGCTCCGTTTGTGCAATATCCTTAATTGTTACAGTACCTCTAGCATAGGGCGCAATTTTTGCTGCTGTTTTATCAGCACCTGCATTAAGCGCAAAGTTATAAAATGATTCACCATTACAAACCAGTTTTGGGAATATTCGGCTTTTATTTATGCGGTAACTCTTCATTGTGCTGTTAAATTGATAGTTACTGTTGCTAGCACCTGCTTTACAGACCGATACGAGTGCGGTTTCCATTTGAGGTGTCATTGCTGCATTGGCGCTAAAAGTCATTGCTAGCGCGGTGCCTGCTATCACGAAGAATTTAATCATGTCCTGCTCCTACTCTTCTATTTTTGGGGTCTCCATTGAGTAAAGCTCATTGCGTGTAGAATATTGTTACCATTGTGTAGCGAACTGTATCAAGGTGTGGAGTCTGGATCATTGTATGACTCTGGGTAACAAAATGTTTCATTCGAGCAGTGATTTTAGCAATGCATAAAAAAACCCACTAAAAAGTGGGTTTTTTTATGGCGTAATCGAACACGTTAATCAACGATGCGTAATAGCTCGTTAATGCCAACTTTACTGCGTGTCTTAGCATCAACTTTTTTTACAATGATAGCGGCATACAAGCTGTATGTGCCACATTTAGAGGGGAGGTTACCAGAAACTACGACAGAGCCTGCAGGAACTCGACCATAATGAACTTCACCCGTCTCACGATCAAAAATACGCGTACTCTGGCCGATGTAAACACCCATTGAGATAACGCTGCCTTCTTCAACAACCACGCCTTCTACAATTTCTGAACGTGCGCCAATGAAACAGTTGTCTTCAATAATTGTAGGACCGGCTTGTAGTGGCTCCAAAACGCCGCCAATTCCGACACCACCTGATAGATGTACATTCTTACCAATTTGGGCACAAGAACCTACAGTCGCCCATGTATCTACCATAGAACCTTCATCAACATAGGCGCCTAGGTTTACATAAGAAGGCATCAATACCGTGTTACGACCAATGAATGAGCCTTTACGAACCGCAGCAGGCGGGACTACTCGAATAGCTTCTGCTCTGAAGCGAGCTTCATCATAGTCGGCAAATTTCATTGGAACTTTATCGTAGTACTTTGTTTCGCCGCCATCGATAACAGCGTTATCAAAGATACGGAATGAAAGTAACACGGCTTTTTTTAGCCATTGGTGAACATGCCATTCGCCATCAATTTTTTCTGCGACTCTTGCTTCGCCTTTATCTAGCATTGCAATGACTTTCTCAACATCTGCGCGAACACTGGGTTCTACTGATGCTGGGGTTATTTCAGCGCGAGCTTCAAAAGCCGCCTCTATACGTTGGCGTAAAGCCTCCATTTACTTCTCCCGGTATTATTGTTTATCAATATGTTTAAAGTGCACTGGTGAGTGCTTCTCGTAATCTTATCTGCTGCGCTTCATTTAACTGCTCGCCTTCGGCAGTTTGCAATAGAAAAAAATCTTCTGCTCTCTCACCTATGGTAGATATTTTCGCGGCTAATAATCGAGTTTCACAGCGATACAAGACTTCGCCAACTCTTGCCAGTAGGCCTGGTGAATCTAATGCAATGAGTTCCATCATACTTGTACCATGACGACGGGTAGGAGGGAAACTGACTTGAGTCGCAACTTTAAAAGGTTTCATCTTTCTTGACAGATTTCTGAATTTTGGTAACTTTGGTGTATCACTGCTTAAGGCTTTAATTAACGTTTTCTTAATACCTTGGATCCGCGATAGCTGCGAAACTGGCTTGCCATCTTGTTCTAAAATAACAAAAGAGTCTAGTGCATACTTATCTTTTGAGATCATGACTGTAGCGTCATGCACATTAATATTTTTATTGTCCAAAATTGCCATAACAGTGGCGAATAGTTTGGGTTTATCTTTACCATAAACAAACAGTTCAGTGCCGCCTCGGGTAGTATGTTTAGAGATCAATACTAAGGTTTCATCATTTTTGTGCTTAATGATTGATTCGGCGTGCCATGCTATTTGGTTCGGCTGGTGACGCAAGAAGTAATCAGCTTTAAAGCGTTGCCATAATGTATCTAAATCTTTCTCTTTAATACCACGGCGTATTAGGTCCTTTTTAGCTTTAGCTTGGTGTTCACGCACACGCGCCCTGATATCAACGGGTTTTTCTTTGCCTCTTGCTAATACCCGTTGTGTTGAAAAATAGAGATCACGTAATAGTGAACCTTTCCAGCTATTCCAGGTTTTTTCATTAGTGGCACATATATCCGCCACTGTTAGGCAGTAAAGATAGCTGAGGTGAACGGTGTCACGGACTTTTTCGGCAAAATCACCGACGACATCAGGATCTGATATATCGCGTCTTTGTGCGATGAATGACATAACAAGATGGTTCTCTACTAGCCAGCTGACCAGTCGTCCATCATGGTCGTTGAGCCCATGCTGTTTGCAAAACTCCAGAGCATCAACGGCGCCTAACTTACTATGGTCGCCACCACGACCTTTACCAATATCATGAAAAATAGCCGCTAATACCAGTAAACCTTTTTTAGGCAGCTGGTTAATGAGTACCGAACCAAGCGGAAACTCTTCTCTCTGCTCTTGTTGAGAAAATCGATCGATATTAAGTAGCAGTCTGTGGGTGTGCTCATCTACGGTATACGCATGAAAAAGATCGAACTGCATCTGTCCTTCAATACGTTTCCAAGCGGGTAGGTAAGCAGACAAAATACCATGATTATGCATGAGTGATAGCGATACAATACCGCGTGGATGACGCAATATTTCCATAAAGAGTTCACGGCATCGTTCATCGCAGATCAGCGGTTGTGTTAGGGTTCTTCTGGCCAGTCTTAGGCTGCGTAAAGTCACCGCGTAAATAGACTTCACATTAGAATTTTTGGCAACGCATAGGAACAATCGAAGAATGTTTTCTGGCGTATCAAACAAGTCAGGATGAAGACTTTCTATGAATGCTCCTCGTCGCTGGAATTGTTTATCAATCGGTATGACTTCTAATGCTTTAATATGGCCTAACGTTGCGCGTTTAAACAGTTGCAATAGCATTTGGTTAAGTTCCATTACCCGCCTGACGGTGCGGTAATAGCGCTTCATCATCTGCTCTACAGCGAGTTGGGTTTGGTCCTCATATCCCATTAAATCTGCAACTTGTCGTTGCAAGTCAAACAACAGTCGGTTTTCATCTCTGCCTGATATTAAGTGTAAGCAGCAGCGCAGTTGCCACAAAAAATCTTGGCATTCGAGTAACTCTGCTAACTCATGAGGCTCTAGAAAGTCATATACGACAAGATCTTCTAGCTTGTTAGCATTAAAATGCCGCATCGCGACCCAGGCTACGGTTTGAATATCGCGTAACCCGCCTGGGCAACTCTTTAAATTGGGCTCCAAATCAAATGCGTTGGCTTTAGTGTGACGGGCTATTTGTTCGTCACGTTTAGCGACATAAAAGTCGCTACTGGACCAAAAATCATCTTGGCGAATATTATAATAAAGAGTGTTAAATAGTGTTTGCGGACCGCATAGTAGGCGAGATTCAAGTAGATTGGTTGCGATAGTAATATCAGAACGACCTTGCGAAAGGGTTTCATCTATGGAGCGCACACTGTGACCGACTTCTAGACCCGCATCCCAAAGGAAGGCGATAAAAGCACTCAAGGCTTGTTCAGCATCGACGGTTAACTCACCGTCGGTAAGAAACAGCAAATCGACATCGGATTGAGGGTGTAATTCGCCGCGCCCATAGCCACCAACTGCAATGAGTGAAATAGGAAATGCTTGTAAACCATGCGTAAGCCACTCTTTCTGTAATAGAGCATCGACATGCTGGCTGCGCTCACTCACGATCGCACGAATATCTGATTTATCATTAAACGAATCTAATAATGTGCAGTTTAAATCGATAAGAACACTTTTTGCTGTTTGGGCACTATTCATTATTATTTTCTTTAATGCGTGACTTTATTAGTGTGATTATCTATGCAAAAAAACTAAATTTGAAGGGCTTTATGACTATAAATCATATCGGGATTGTGAAGAGTGAGGTCTTAAGGGCAACTTACTTAGTAGATAGCTTGGCGATGGTGTTCATTAATACAAAAGTAGGCGTGATGAATCACGCCTATTAAACTTATTCTATTCAGTTGCTTAGTGATTAATTATGCGAGGTAAATCTTTTTCTTCTTCGCGTAAAGTAAGCACTTCGACACCGGTTTTAGTGACAAGCAATGTGTGCTCCCACTGTGCAGAGTTTTTGCCATCTGATGTGGTTACTGTCCAGTTGTCACTCTTGTCGAGGACACTGGTGTGACGTCCAGCATTGATCATTGGCTCGATGGTAAAGCACATACCTGGGCGAAGCACAGTTTTGTCATTATTCTTATAATGCATGACTTGTGGTTCTTCATGGAATACTGCACCGATACCGTGACCACAATAATCGGTCACTATGCTGTATTTTTCTAGCCCCGTTTTTTTAGATTTAATGAACTTTTCTATTAAAGTGCCAATCTCACCTAACTTCATACCTGGGCGGACTTTTTTAATACTAGCATAAAGGCTTTCTTGAGCTATACGGCAAAGACGAGCATTTTTAGGGCTAACATCACCGATTAAAAACATCTTTGAAGTATCACCATGGTAACCATCAACTATCACAGTAATGTCGATATTGAGGATGTCACCGTCAGCAAGAGCGGTGTCATTGGGAATACCGTGGCAAATAACACTATTCACTGATGTACATATAGATTTCGGAAAACCATGGTAATCAAGTGGTGCCGAAATAGCGCCGTTATCTTCAGTAAAGGTTGCGCAAATTTCATTTAGTTCGTTGGTTGTCACACCTGCTTTAATATGCGGTGCAATCATTTCGAGTACTTGGGCTGCAAGTTTCCCTGCGACGCGCATTTTGTCAATTTCTTCAGCTGTCTTGATTACTATGCTCATTCTTATGTCTCTTATGTCTCTTATGTCTTTTGATTGGTCGTCTTGCTTTGGAAGTATTATACCGCAAAAAATCCGCAAATATTTGTGCTTTTTTTCTAAATATGGTATAAAGCGCGCCGTTATGGTTGACTCTTGACGTTCCACTTCATGTGGGAAGCTAAGCGTTAATCTGGCCGCCATTATACATGGCTAATGCTAAATACTAAATCACACACATATCGACACGTTCTTCGGGGTGCCCTTAACCGGGTCGAAGATATGGGATATGTGGAGGTCTAACCCCCAAATTATTTAAAGGTAAATAAAATGACTACAGTTTCAATGCGCGACATGCTTCAAGCCGGTGTTCACTTCGGTCACCAAACACGTTACTGGAACCCAAAGATGAAGCCTTTCATCTTTGGCGCACGTAACGGCGTTCATATCATTAACTTAGAGCACACAGTGCCTATGTTCAATGAAGCATTAGCGTTCATTAGCAACATCGCTTCTAAAAAAGGTAAGGTTCTTTTCGTTGGTACTAAGCGTGCTGCGAGCGAAGCTATCAAAGAATCTGCTGTTTCTTGTGACCAGTTCTACGTCGATCACCGTTGGTTAGGTGGTATGTTGACTAACTGGAAAACAGTTCGTCAATCAATTAAGCGTCTTAAAGATCTTGAAAGCCAGGCTATTGATGGTACTTTCGACAAGCTTACTAAGAAAGAAGCGCTTATGCGTACTCGTGAACTTGAGAAGCTAGAAAAATCTCTTGGTGGTATTAAGAACATGGCTGGTCTTCCAGACGTGATCTTCGTAATCGGTGCTGACCATGAGCATATTGCGATTAAAGAAGCTAACAACTTAGGTATTCCAGTTGTTGCTGTTGTTGATACAAACTCTTCTCCAGACGGTATCAACTACATCATTCCTGGTAATGATGATGCTATGCGTTCGATCCGTTTATACACTGAGTCTGTTGCTACCGCTGCTAAAGCTGGCCGTAACCAAGACCTAGCTGTTCAAGCTGAGCAAGACGGTTTCGTAGAAGCTGAATAATAAGGTCGATGATTTTCATCTCCCCTTATTAACCAAGATACTTGATTGGTAAACAGGGGCCTCTGGCCCCTGTTTTATATCTATTGAATTTGACGAATTATCTGTAGAGGATTTAACAATGGCAATTACTGCTGCCCAAGTTAAAGAACTTCGTGACCGCACTGGCGCTGGCATGATGGACTGTAAGAAAGCATTGACTGAAACTGATGGTGACATCGAGCTTGCGATTGATGCAATGCGTAAGAGCGGTGCTGCAAAGGCTGCTAAAAAAGCGGGTAACATCGCTGCTGAAGGTACAATTCTTATTAAGAATGGCGAAGGTTTCGCTGCACTTTTAGAAGTTAACTGTCAAACTGACTTCGTTGCAAAAGACGCAAGCTTCCTAGCATTTGCTAACGCCGCTCTAGAAGTTGCTGTTGCATCTAAAGTGACTATCGAAGAATTGAAAGCACAGTTTGAAGAAACGCGTGTTGCACTTGTGACTAAGATCGGTGAAAACATCAATGTACGTCGTATCGAGTACATTGATGGTGCAAACCTTGCTACTTACCGTCACGGTGAGCGCATCGGTGTTGTTGTTGCTGGTGAAGCTGACGAAGAGACTCTAAAGCACATTGCAATGCACGTTGCTGCTTCAAAGCCTGAATTCGTTAACCCTGAAGATGTTCCTGCTGCTCTTGTTGCAAAAGAAGAAGCACTTCAGATCGAAATCGCTATGAACGAAGGCAAGCCTGAAGAGATTGCTAAGAAAATGGTTCTAGGTCGTATGAAGAAGTTTACTGGTGAGATATCTCTTACTGGCCAAGCTTACATCATGGAACCTAAGAAAACAGTTGGCACTATTCTTAAAGAGAAAGGCGCTTCTGTTTCAAACTTCGTTCGTTTAGAAGTTGGCGAAGGTATCGCGAAGAAAGTAGAAGATTTTGCTGCTGAAGTAGCTGCAACTCTTGCTTCTACGAAAGGTTAATCTCCTTTTGTAGTCAACATAAGACCGTAGCAACTGCTGCGGTCTTATTGTATTTACTGAAATAACTTTATGATGTAAGAGATGAATACTGCATTGTGAGGCTATTTGAGTATACAATTCCCTAAAGCCATTATCAGGACTAATAAATATGAGTACCAATCCTAAACCTGCTTATCGCCGTGTTCTTTTAAAACTAAGTGGTGAAGCGCTAATGGGTGAAGAAGGCTTCGGCATCGACCCTAAAGTGCTTGATCGCATGGGACAGGAGATTAAAGAACTTGTCGAATTAGGTATTCAAGTCGGTGTTGTCATTGGTGGTGGTAACTTGTTTCGTGGCGAAGGTCTAGCACAAGCTGGAATGAATCGTGTTGTCGGCGACCATATGGGTATGCTGGCTACGGTTATGAATGGTTTGGCGATGCGTGATTCATTGCATCGTGCTTATGTAAATGCACGTTTGATGTCAGCAATTCCATTGAAAGGTGTTTGTGATGATTACAACTGGGCTGAAGCAATTAGTTTGCTAAAGTCAGGTCGAGTCGTTATTTTTGCTGCGGGTACCGGTAATCCATTCTGTACTACAGATTCTGCTGCATGTTTACGCGGTATTGAAATTGAAGCAGAGATTGTGATTAAAGGAACCAAGGTTGATGGCGTTTATTCCGATGACCCAGTGAAAAACCCTGACGCGGTTAAGTATGATCAAATGGTATACAACGAAGTACTCGACAAAGAATTAAAAGTGATGGATTTGGCCGCATTTACATTGGCCAGAGATCACAATATGCCAATACTTGTTTTCAACATGAATAAACCTGGCGCATTGCGTCGCGTGATCATGGGCGAGCAAGAAGGCACACTCATTAACGCTGGTTAATTAGCGCAGTGATTATAGCCCATAGTGGGTATTCAAGCTGTAAGTAAACAGGTTTCGACAATGTGACTCTAGGTTGAGTGCGACTCTGCATTAGCAGATGCTAGCCTAGGTAACATTGTCACACGCGACAAGGCATGTGTAGTAATTTAATCATACACTTGATGTGTTTTGATTATATGCTTTACAGATTTTTACTCGTCTGGCGCAAAGAAACGAGTCTAATAGGCCTCAAAAGGCAATTAGCTCCTAGTGACTAAAAAGGACATATAACGTGATAAATGAAATTAAAACTGATGCAAAAACACGCATGGACAAATGTATCGAGTCTACAATAACTCAAATGGCTAAAGTGCGCACAGGCCGTGCCCACCCAAGCTTACTCGATACTATTAAAGTACCTTATTATGGCTCTCTTACGCCGCTAAAGCAGGTTGCAAGCGTTTCTATTGGTGATGCTCGCACACTCAACGTATCGGTATTTGACCGTACTATGATTGCTGCTGTAGAAAAAGCGATCATGAGCTCAGGTCTTGGTTTGAATCCAATGTCTGCCGGTGCCACTATCCGTATTCCTCTGCCTGCATTGACAGAAGAGCGTCGTAAAGACCTCATTAAAGTTGTTCGCGCAGAAGCTGAGAATAGCCGTATCGCGGTTCGAAATGTACGCCGTGATGCAAACTCTGATGTTAAAGCACTAGAGAAAGATAAAGAATGTACAGAAGACGACGTTCGTCGTTCAGAAGATGAAGTGCAGAAGTTTACTGATGCACATATCAAGAAAATAGATGAAATTCTAGCGGCAAAAGAAAAGGAACTGATGGAGTTCTAATTTTGAGCGCCATCAGAGTTTATAGCGCTTTCTTAAAACGTGTAGTACGTTATCGCTCACGCCTTAGGCTAAAAGCTTAATGGTTGATTGAATATTGAGCGTGAAACAGAAACAGGCTATAGAGTTCAGACGCCGTGTAGAGTTATACTACACGGCGTTTGTCTATTTTAAGGGTTGTAATAGATGTCATTCGATTCCCAATCTGACACTGATTTGTCAGAGGCATTACCAGGAGCGCTTTCTGCTTTGGTAAAACAGTCTATACCTAAGCATGTTGCCATCATCATGGATGGCAATGGGCGTTGGGCACAGGCGCAAGGGAAGCCACGAGTCTTTGGTCATAAGGCGGGTGTTAAGGCGGTTAGACGTGCGGTGAGTACAGCACGAGCCTTAGGAGTTGAGTCATTAACTTTGTTTGCCTTCTCCAGTGAGAACTGGCGTCGACCGGATAAAGAGGTCAGCTTGTTAATGGAGCTGTTTTTTACGGTATTGCAACGAGAGCTGAAGTTACTCGATAACAATGGCGTGCGACTCAATATTATCGGTGACATAAGTCGCTTTTCAGCGCGGCTGCAAAAGCAAATCGCAACAGCCCAAGAAAGAACCGCTGGAAATAGTGATTTAGTGTTAAATGTAGCGGCTAACTATGGTGGTCGCTGGGATATTATGCAAGCAGCACAAAAGCTAGCGATGAAAGTTGAAGCGGGTGAAATGAGCAGTGAGCAGTTCACCGAAGAAGCGTTAAATGAGCAGCTATGCATGTATAACCAATCTGAAGTTGATTTAATGATCCGCACTGGTGGCGATTATCGAATCAGTAATTTTGTCCTTTGGCAGGCAGCATACGCAGAGTTAGTCTTTACTGACACGCTATGGCCAGATTTTGACGAGGATGCTTTCAAAGATGCCGTCGTTAAGTTTGCTAGCCGACAGCGCCGTTTTGGTTTGACTGGAAATCAAATTGATACTATTCGCGCTTTGTAATAATAAAATGAGGGAAGTTTTTTGCTAAAACAACGAATAATAACAGCAATATGGTTAATCCCCTTGGTTTTTGGCGCCATATTTGGTTTGCCAACTGAGTACTTTTCGTGGGCACTATTGGGCGTTTTTCTCATTGCCGGTAAGGAATGGGGCCGCATCATTGATAGTCAGTGTGAAATGACTCAATGGAGCTTTACCATCACCATTGGCGTGTTGCTTATCGCGCTTAATATTATGGTGCCCGCTGACGAAATATGGGTTAGAGGCATGATGCACCCGATATTTTTAGGGGTGATAGCGATGGGCGGCCTATGGTGGCTTATCTCATTTATGATGGTGATTACCTATCCGCGAGGTGCTGGGTTCTGGAAAAAGAGCCACATGCTTAAATCAATGTTCGGTCAGCTTACCTTAATCCCCTGTTTTGTTTCTTTACTGTCTCTTAAAGCGTTAAGCACTGAAGCATCGCCATACTACGGCGGCACGCTTGTGTTTCTGGTGATGTTAGTTGTTTGGGCTACTGATTCTGGTGCTTATTTTGCGGGTAAGGCCTTCGGTAAGCGAAAACTGATGCCCAATGTTAGTCCAGCTAAAACCATTGAAGGTTTATTAGGAGGACTCGCAACAACCATGGTGATTGTGGCAGGCGTAATGTATTTCTCGCCTGAACAAGAGCTAGGCCTATTGATCGCAGTGACTTTATTTACAGCGATTGCCTCAGCCGTTGGTGACCTATCTGAAAGCATGTTTAAGCGAGTCGCTAACATCAAGGACTCAGGTACGATTTTACCGGGTCATGGTGGCATATTAGATCGCATTGATAGCTTAACTGCCGCGTTACCAGTATTTACCTTAATTTATATAGCTTTTTGGATGTAACTGTATGCAAAATATGGTGATTTTAGGCGCGACAGGTTCTATTGGTGCTAGCACGTTAAGCGTTGTAGAGGCGAATCCAGAGCAATATTGTGTATTTGCATTAGTGGCCAATACCAATGTCGAAAAAATGCTCGAGATTTGTATTAAGCATCGCCCTAAGGTTGCCCATATGGTTGATGCCAAAGCGGCTAGTGAGCTTAAACAGCAGCTACCTAGCCATTTAGCCGTTGAAGTGACAACAGGCGAAGATGAACTTTTTTCTCTTGTGAGCAGCGCTGAAGTTGATACTGTCATGGCGGCGATTGTCGGCGCGGCAGGATTGCCGTCAACCCTCGCAGCGGTTAAAGCCGGTAAGCGAGTGTTACTGGCGAATAAAGAGTCACTGGTGATGTCTGGTGAACTCTTTATTAACGCGATGCAAACATCTGGCGCACAAGTCTTACCTGTCGATAGTGAGCACAATGCCATTTTTCAATGTTTATCTGAACGCACTCAGCTTGAGATTGGTCGATGTGATTTAAATGATGCTGGTGTGTCACACATCTTGCTAACAGGGTCCGGTGGACCTTTTTTGACATCTGAACTTTCAACACTCTCATCGATGACTCCGGCGCAAGCTTGTAAACATCCTAATTGGTCGATGGGGCGGAAGATTTCTGTCGACTCAGCGAGCATGATGAATAAAGGCTTGGAATATATAGAAGCACGTTGGCTATTTAATGCTCGTGCTGATCAGATAAAAGTGGTTATTCATCCACAAAGCCTGATTCACTCTATGGTGCAGTACCGTGATGGCTCAGTTATCGCGCAATTGGGTAACCCAGATATGCGTACTCCGATTGCTCATTGTATGTCTTTTCCACAGAGAATTAACTCAGGAGTTGAACCTTTAGACTTTTTCAAAGTCGGACAGTTAAGCTTCTTAGAACCTGATTTTAATCGTTTCCCTTGTTTGGCGTTAGCGATAGAGGCTTGTCACCAAGGACAAGAAGCGACCACAGTGATAAATGCTGCCAATGAAATTGCAGTGCAAGCGTTTTTAGATGGCAAGATACGTTTTACCGATATAGCAATCATCAATGAACAGAGCTTAAAGCAAGTAACAGCTGATTCATTAACCAATATTGACGATATTATGGCGCTCGATAGTCAGTCTCGTCGATATGCATTCGAAGCGGTTAGCAAGCTCAATTAGTTCAAAGGAAGGGAATGATAGATTTTTTTTGGAACCTAGGTTCTTTTATTGTTGCACTCGGTATTTTAATCGCCGCGCATGAGTATGGTCATTTTTGGGTGGCTAGAAAATGTGGTGTTAAGGTAGAGCGCTTTTCAATTGGTTTTGGTAAAGCGATTTTTCGCCGAACGGGTAAAGATGGCACTGAATATGTGTTAGCAATGATCCCTCTTGGTGGCTACGTAAAAATGCTTGATGAGCGTGTCGATGACGTGCCAGAAGCGTTAAAAGATCAAGCCTTTAACCGCAAAAATGTTTGGCAACGCATTGCTATTGTCAGTGCCGGCCCAATAGCAAACTTCATTTTCGCCATTATCGCGCTCTATGCCATGTATCTTATTGGCGTACCAGCAATTAAACCGATTATTGACTCTACGATAGTTGGCTCTCCAGCAGCACAAATAATTGTAAAAGAGCCATTACAAGTGCTGTCTGTCGGCGGACAAAAAGTTAAGGACTGGGAAGAAGTTAATCTCGCACTTGCTGGTCACATAGGTGATAAGCAAGTCAACATTTCTGTTGCACCGCTAAGTCGCCTAGAAGGCACTCTTTCAGGGGAGCAAACATACACTTTAGATACGAGTGAGTGGAGATTCGATCCAGAAAAAGAATTACCGATAACGGCTATTGGTTTGGGGATGTACCGTCCACAAATTTTGCCTACACTGGCGTTAGTCAGTGAAGATGGAGCCGCAGGGCTTGCCGGCATTGAAGTGGGCGATATATTAGTAGCTGTTGATGGTGAGCGGTATACCGAGTGGACACAATTTGTTAACCTAATTCAGCAATCAGCAAATAAAAGTGTCAATCTCACGGTGAGAAGAGATGGCGAGCAGCTAACACTAAAGGTGACACCTAAGTCACGTGAAAACGCTGCTGGTCAAATTGAAGGTGTGATTGGGGTTGCTCCGACATCTGAACCTTGGCCAGAAAACATGAAGTTACAACTAGAATATGGGTTTATAGACTCTTTTCCAATTGCAGTGGATAAAACATGGCAACTTGTCTCCGTCAGCATTAAGATGATCGGCAAGTTATTAACTGGTGATATTTCGGTTAAAAATCTGAGTGGGCCTATTTCTATTGCACAAGGTGCAGGAAATAGTGCTAATGTCGGATTGGTTTACTTTTTAGGTTTTCTTGCTTTGATTAGCGTGAACTTAGGCATTATTAATCTTTTGCCTTTGCCAGTGCTAGATGGAGGACACCTTTTGTATTACTTCGTTGAAGTGATTACAGGCAGGCCTGTACCTGAAAAGGTTCAGGAAATTGGATTCAGAATTGGGGCAGCTATGCTGTTGACGTTGATGAGTGTAGCGCTCTTCAATGACTTTTCCCGACTCTGATCAAGGACAGACAAATAATTAGAAGTGCTCTATGAGATTGAATAAAATTTTTGCCTCGATGTTATTAGTCGGAGCGTCTTTTTCAGGGAACGGTTGGGCAGATACATTCCAACCTTTTGAAGTAACTGATATCCAAGTTGAAGGTTTACAGCGAGTCGCACTGGGTGCAGCTCTGCTAAATCTACCTGTTAAGGTAGGTGACACTGTTGATCAATTAAAATTGCAGCAAGCGATTAAGAGCTTGTACGCGTCAACTAACTTCGAAAAAATTGAAGTGTTACGCGACGGTAATGTTTTGGTGGTGAAAGTCACTGAAAGACCGACAATTAGCTCTGTTACCTTTGAAGGTAACAAAGATATTAAAGATGAACAGTTGCAAGAAAGCCTTGACGGTTCCGGTGTTAAGATTGGTGAGTCACTCGACCGCACCATGCTATCTGGCATCGAAAAAGGTCTACAAGACTTTTATTATGGCGTCGGTAAGTACGGCGCTAAAGTCAAAGCGGAAATTGTAAATCTACCGCGTAATCGCGTCGAACTTAAGTTTACGTTTACCGAAGGGCTTGCCGCCGAAATTCGTCAGATCAACGTTGTTGGTAATAGCGAATTTAGCGATGAAGAGCTTATTGGTATGCTTGGGCTTAAAGATTACGTTGCGTGGTGGGATCTGTTTGGCGAACGTCGCTATCAGAAGCAGAAACTACAAGCCGATTTAGAAACCATTAAAACCTATTATCAGAACCGTGGTTATATTCGATTTGATGTGACTTCAACTCAGGTCGCCATGACGCCAGACCGTAAAGGTCTTTATATCACTATTAATGTTGATGAAGGCGAACAGTATAAAGTTAAAGACGTTAACTTAACTGGTGATTTGATGGGGCGCGAGAAGTTACTTCAAGCCATTTTACCTATCAAAGAAGGCGATATGTATAACGGCGGCGATGTGACATTTACCGAAGAGATGTACGGTAAATATCTTGGCCGTTATGGTTACGCTTATCCAGAAGTGAAGACTTACCCTGAGATTGATGACGAAACAAAAGAAGTGACGTTAAACATCAATGTTAAACCGGGTAAACGTGTTTACGTGCGTAATATAAACTTCTCTGGTAATACTGTTACTAAAGATGAAGTAATGCGTCGTCAATTACGTCAAATGGAAGGTGCTTGGTTAAACTCTGCTCAAGTAGAATTATCAAAGTCTAACCTTAACCGTTTGGGTTACTTTGAGACCGTAGATACAGAAACCGTGCAGGTCCCTGGTACTGACGATTTAGTCGATGTCGCATTTAACGTTAAAGAACAGCCATCAGGCTCGTTTAACGCCGGTGTTGGTTACGGTACTGAATCGGGTCTTAGCTTGCAGTTTGGTGTGCAACAGAGCAACTTCTTAGGTACAGGTAATCAAGCGGGTATTAACTTGAATACCAACAAGTATTCTAAGAACGTTAACCTGTCATTTACCGATCCTTACTTTACTAAAGATGGTGTCAGCCTCGGTGGAAGTATTTATTGGAGTGAGTTTGATGCCGATGAAGCTAACCTTGAAGCCTATAAAAACAGCTCCTATGGTATTTCATTAAACTCAGGCTTCCCTATTAATGAATATAACCGCATAAACGGTGGTATTGGTTATCGTCATAACGAAATTTCAGAGATTTCTGCATACGAGCAAGCCATTCGTTTCTATGATATTTACCGGGACTCGGACGATCCAAATGCTGGATTGAGTTTCGATAACTTTGAGATGAACCTAGGTTGGTCACGTAGTAACTTGAACCGTGGTACTTTTCCATCAGACGGTTCATCGCAACGTCTAAATGGTAAAATGACGGTTCCTGGTTCTGATCTACAATATTTTAAAGCCGATTTTGATACTAACTTCTACTTTCCAATTAATCGAAGCCAGAGTTTCGTCGTGTTGGCACGTGGTCGTTTAGGTTATGGTAACGGTTATGGTCAGTTTAATAATAACGACCAAATCCTGCCGTTCTGGGAAAACTATTACTCAGGCGGAAGTAGTTCATTACGTGGCTTTAAATCGAATTCGGTAGGCCCTCGTTCTTTCTACCTTTACCGTGGCAGTGAGCCTTGCTCGCCAGATCCATCTGGTAGTGGTTGCTCATTACCCGGTGATCCAAATCAAATTCAAGTTAGCTCGGGTCGCTCAATCGGTGGTAATGCGATTGCGACAGCCAGTTTAGAATTAATTGTCCCTACGCCATTCTTAGATGAAGCGTATACCAACTCGGTACGCACAAGCTTCTTTGTGGATGCGGGTAACGTATGGGATACTGAGTTTGACTATGAGTCGTATCGTTATCTTCCTGTTGAAGAGTTTGATAAACTTGAAGATTATAGCGATCCGAATCGTATTCGTGCCTCTTGGGGTATGAGTGTGCAATGGTTATCACCGATGGGTCCTATGGTGTTTAGTCTTGCATGGCCAATCAAGGAGTATGAGGATGATGAAACAGAGATCTTCTCATTCAATATTGGTAAAACTTTCTAAAAATAATTTAAATGTAATCGGCAAGTTTTGCTGAGATAAAGGAGTATGTTTTGAATAAGATGTTAAATCGCGCAATGATGGTATTGGTTCTTTTAGGTGCACCACTAGCAGCGCACGCTGAAAAAATCGCAGTAGTTGATATGCAAGCTGTATTTGAGCAGCTACCTCAGCGCGAACAGGTTAACGAGACCTTGAAAGCTGAATTTGGTGACCGTGTTGCCGCAGTACAAAAGATGCAAGAAGAGTTACGTGGTTTGCTTGAAAAGCAACAACGTGATGCAGCATTAATGAGTGACTCTCAGAAGACTGATATGGTTCGTAAAATGGAATCAATAAAAGCTGAGTTACAACTTAAAGGTAAAGCGTTGGACGAAGATATGCGTCGTCGTAATGGTGAAGAGCAAAATAAGTTGTTGCTTGAAGTTCAAAAGACAATCAACACCATTGCAGAAAAAGAACAGTATGACATGGTGTTACAACGTGGCGCAGTTATCTACGTTAAGCCATCTGCTGATATCAGCAACAAGGTTGTTGAAGCACTCGGTAAAGGCAAGTAAATAGATGAAAAGCTATACTTTAAGAGTACTGGCTGACCATTTAAATGCAGATGTTCAAGGTGACGATTCAGTTGAAATTTCAACTGTCGGCACTTTGGCCGGTGCAGGTTTAGGTCAAATCTCTTTTTTGGCGAATGCAAAATATCGCTCGCAGCTGGAAACAACAGCTGCGTCGGCGATCTTGATGACGCCTGCAGATGCCGAAGGTTTTAACGGCAATGCCATCTTACTTAAAGACCCTTATGTTGGTTTTGCGCGCATTGCACAACTGCTCGATACCACTCCAAAGGCGGCTGACAATATCCATCCTTCAGCACAAATAGCAGCTTCTGCTATGCTAGGAGATAACGTTGCGATTGGTGCTAATGCGGTTATTGGTGACAATGTTGTTCTTGGGAATAATGTGCAAGTAGGCGCCGGAAGCGTGATTGGTCAAGACAGTATTATTGGCTCTAACACCTTATTATGGGCTAACGTAACTGTTTACCATAATGTGCATTTAGGCCAAGACTGCATCATTCATTCGGGGGCTATATTAGGCTCTGATGGATTTGGTTATGCTAATGAGCGAGGCCAGTGGATTAAAATTCCACAAACGGGCGGAGTACGCATTGGCGATCGAGTTGAGATTGGTGCTAATACGACCATTGACCGTGGTGCAATAGACCATACAGAAATTCACGACGGGGTTATTTTAGATAACCAAGTCCAAATTGCACATAATGATATTATTGGTGCTAATACCGCTATTGCGGGGTGTACCGTTGTTGCAGGTAGTGTCACTATTGGTAAACATTGTATTATTGGTGGTAATTGTGCAATTTCAGGTCATTTGAGTATTTGTGATGGTGTCCATATTACTGGCAGCACCAATATCACCAGTATTATCCGTGAGCGTGGAGTCTATTCTTCAGCGACCGTCGCCATGGATAACAAGGTGTGGCGTAAAAACACAGTTCGCTTTAGACAGCTTGATGGGCTTTTTCAGCGCGTTAAGATGCTAGAGAAAAACGTAAAGTAAATGAATAGCTGCCGTGTGCAGGTTAAGGAATAAGTTTCGTGTCAAATCAATTGAATACAATGGATATCAAAGAGATCCTAAAGTTTTTGCCTCATAGATATCCGTTTTTATTGATTGATAGAGTATTGGATTACACTCCGGGTGAATCCTTGCATGCTATCAAAAACGTCACTATTAATGAGCCATTTTTTCAGGGACATTTCCCGGTTCAGCCAGTGATGCCAGGTGTATTGATTTTAGAAGCCATGGCGCAAGCCACAGGGCTCTTAGCATTCAAGACGATGAGTGATGAACCTTCTTCTAATGCACTATACTATTTTGCGGGTATTGACAAAGCGCGTTTCAAACGTGTTGTTGAGCCAGGCGATCAGCTGCATTTTGAAGTGAAAATGATTAAAGAGCGTCGCGGGATCGGCGTATTTACCGGTGAAGCCAAAGTGGATGGCGTGGTTGTTTGTTCAGCCGAAATTATGTGTGCTCGTAGAGAGATTTCTAAGTGATCGATAAATTAGCTTATATCCATCCAAATGCCAAGATTGGCAACAATGTCACCATAGGTCCTTGGACCTATATTGGCGCAGACGTTGAAGTCGGTGACGACTGTTGGTTTAGTTCGCACGTTGTGGTGAAAGGCCCAACAGTTATTGGCAAAGGTAACAAATTTTATCAATTTGCCTCCGTGGGTGAAGATTGCCAAGATAAGAAATTTGCGGGTGAAGCAACCCGTCTTATCATTGGCGATAACAACGTTATTCGTGAATCAGTAACGATACATCGTGGTACGACTCAAGATAATTGGGAAACACGTATTGGTTCAAATAACCTGTTCATGGCTTATGTGCACATCGCGCACGACTGTGTGGTAGGTAATAATGTAATTATGGCTAATAATGCTTCAATTGCTGGGCATGTACATGTCGGTGACTGGGTTATTCTTGGTGGCATGACGGGTGTGCATCAGTTTGTGCATATTGGTGATCATGCATTTACGGCGGGTTACTCATTGGTTCTTAATGATGTGCCGCCTTTTGTGATGGCTTCAGGTCAACCCGCTGTACCAAGAGGGTTGAATAGTGAAGGGCTTAAACGCCGTGGGTTCGCTAAAGAATCTCAACTTGCTGTTCGCCGTGCATATAAAACGCTGTATCGCAATGGTTTAACCGTTGAAGAAGCGGTAGAACAACTAAAGGAGGCCGCGGTTGACGATGAACAAGTTAAGCTGTTGGTTGACTTTATCGCATCCTCGACACGAGGCATTGTTCGATAGCACTAAATAAGAACCCGTTATCCAACGGGTTTTTTCTTTATCATTAATCATAAAATAGACTCTTCTTTATGAGCATAAACACTCCTCGTATATTTGCCATGGTCGCCGGAGAAATCTCGGGTGATATCCTTGGTGCCGGCTTGATTAAGGCGCTTCAAAAAAGCTATCCAGATGCACGATTTGTTGGGATCGGTGGTCCGCGTATGGATGCATTAGGCTTTGAATCTCTTTTTTCTTATGAAGAGTTAGCGGTCATGGGGATTGTTGAAGTGCTGTCACGTCTACCCAGGCTTCTTAAAGTGCGGGCGACGTTAATTGATGAGTTGATGCAGATCCAACCTGACTGTTTTATTGGTATCGATGCCCCAGATTTTAATATCGGCCTTGAGTTAAAGCTTAAACAGCGTGGTCTTAAAACCGTTCATTATGTCAGCCCGTCTGTATGGGCGTGGCGACCAAAACGGATTTTCAAAATCGCCAAGGCCACCGATATGGTGTTGTCATTGCTGCCATTTGAAAAAGCCTTCTATGATCAACATGACGTTCCTTGTACGTTTGTGGGTCATACACTTGCTGATGATATTGCACTAGAAAGCAGTAAAACTGAGGCGAGAATCTTGCTTGGACTGGATCAGACCGCAGAATACTTAGCGGTATTACCAGGCAGTCGTGGCGGAGAGCTTAAACAACTTGCTGAACCTTTTGTTAAAGCTGCAAATTTAATTAAGCAGCGTTATCCGGATCTTAAATTTGTCACGCCTCTTGTCAACCAAAAACGACGAGAGCAGTTTGAATTAGCATTGAGCATTCATGCGCCGGATCTAGAGATCGATTTAATTGAAGGTCATTCTCGAGAGGTCATGGCTGCAGCAGATTGTATTTTACTGGCTTCTGGCACTGCAACACTCGAAGCTATGTTAGTTAAAAGGCCTATGGTTGTCGCTTATCGTGTCAGCCCTATTACCTATAAAATCGCCAAAGGAATGATGCTAACAAAGCGTTATTCGCTGCCTAATTTACTCGCTGATGAAGATGTCGTTGAAGAGCTTATTCAAGCTGATTGTACTCCCGAAAAAATTGCAGATGCCGTGTCTTTGCAACTTGATAGCGATTTTACCCCATTACATGATCGATTTATGGCGATGCACAAGTCGATAAGACGCGATGCTAGCGCTCGCGCAGCTGATGCGGTGATTAAATTAATTGAGACAGTTGAATTAGTTGAGGAGCCAAAATAATGGCTGTTATAAAAGATATTACCCCTGAGCAGATCACCCAACTCTGTATTGGGCAGTACGCTGGGGTCGATGAAGTGGGTCGTGGTCCATTAGTGGGTAATGTTGTGACTGCGGCTGTAATACTCGATCCTAATAACCCAATCACAGGGCTTAACGATTCTAAAAAGTTATCAGAGAAAAAGCGTGAGTTGTTGTTCGTTGAGATCCAGCAAAAAGCGTTAAGTATCTCTATCGGTTCAGCATCACCTGTTGAGATAGATGAGCTTAATATCTTACACGCAACCATGTTGGCAATGCAGCGTGCAGTAGCTGGGCTAACGATTAAACCCTCTTCAGTGTTAGTTGATGGTAATCGTACGCCAGATTTTGGTGTGCAGAGCCACGCCATCATCAAGGGTGATGGCCTTATTGATGCAATAAGTGCAGCATCTATCATTGCAAAAGTTGTGCGCGATCGAGAGATGGAATTGCTCGCTGCTCAACATCCAGAATATGGCTTTGAAAAGCACAAAGGTTATCCAACGAAGGTGCATTTTGAGGCTTTAGCCAAACATGGCGTGTTAGCGGAACACCGTAAGAGTTTCCGACCTGTTCGTGAAGCAATGTAATAAATAGTTAAAAAGTCGTTCATCTGCTTACTGGGTTGGTAGTTTAACTTGTTTGCTGCTAGCCCTTGTTCTACTCTGTTAGATTCATTATTTGTTGTCATCTACCTAAAAGAAAGATACTCCCACTATGTCTGATCCTCGTTTTGTGCATTTGCGCGTCCACAGTGACTATTCAATGTCTGATGGGCTGTCTAAGGTTAAGCCTATTCTTGCTAAAGCAAGCGAGTTGGGAATGCCTGCGGTCGCGTTAACCGATCAGACCAACATGTGTGGGTTGGTTAAGTTCTATGGCGGTTGTCATGGTGCTGGCATCAAACCCATTATCGGTACCGATTTTTGGGTACAAGTCCCCGGTTTTGATGAACTCTGTTCTATTACCGCGATAGCGATGAATAACGAAGGCTACTCCAGCTTAACCTTGCTGATCAGCGATGCTTATCTTCGCGGCCATATTAAAGATAAAGCCGTTATCGACCAAGAGTGGTTAGCTAAATATAATGATGGCCTTATTTTACTGTCTGGTGGACGTCAGGGGGATGTGGGTCGTGCCCTTTTAAAAGAGAATCCTGGCCAGGTAGCGTCATCAGTTGAGTTTTATCAAACACATTTTCCAGACCGTTATTATCTTGAGTTATTGCGTACTGGACGCCCAGATGAAGAGCGTTACTTGCATCTGGCGGTTCAACTTGCGCAAGAAAAAGACCTGCCAGTGGTTGCCACTAACCAAGTGGTTTTTAATAAACCTGAACAGTTTGAAGCACATGAAATTCGCGTCGCGATTTCTGATGGTTTCACGCTAGCCGATCCTAGACGACCGAAAAAATACAGTGACCAGCAGTATTTTAAAAGTAGTGAGGAGATGTGTGAACTGTTCGACGATATCCCTGAAGCGATACAAAATACCGTTGAGATAGCCAAGCGTTGTAGCGTAACGGTACGTTTAAATGAGTACTTCTTGCCTAACTTTCCCACCGGTGATTTGTCGATTGAAGCCTTTTTGGTTGATGTTTCAGAAAAAGGTTTAGAAGCCCGCTTGGCGTTTTTATTTCCAGACCCTGCAGTCAGAGCTGAAAAGCGTCCCGAGTACGATGAACGTTTAGAAATCGAACTTAAAGTGATTAACGAAATGGGCTTTCCGGGTTACTTCCTTATTGTTATGGAGTTTATCCAATGGGGAAAAGATCAGGACATCCCAATTGGTCCTGGCCGTGGTTCTGGTGCCGGGTCATTAGTGGCTTACGCGCTTAAAATTACCGATTTGGATCCGCTTGAATACGATTTGCTGTTTGAGCGATTTCTTAACCCTGAACGTGTCTCAATGCCAGATTTCGACGTCGATTTCTGTATGGATAGACGTGATGAAGTGATAGACCATGTGGCCGAACTTTATGGTCGTGACGCTGTGTCGCAGATTATTACGTTCGGTACTATGGCGGCAAAAGCGGTTATTCGAGATGTGGGTCGTGTATTGGGTCATCCCTATGGATTTGTCGATCGTATTTCTAAAATGGTGCCTGCAGAACCAGGTATGACACTGGCTAAAGCATTTGAAGTTGAACCTGCGTTGCAAGAGTCGTATGACGGCAGTGAAGAGGTCAAAGATCTCATCGATATGTGCCGTATTCTAGAGGGCGTGACACGTAACGCCGGTAAGCACGCCGGTGGTGTGGTTATCGCACCCACCAAAATTACTGATTTCTCGCCTATCTATTGTGATTCAGAAGGCCTTAACCCAGTTACCCAATTCGATAAAAATGATGTTGAAACCGCTGGTCTGGTTAAATTTGATTTCTTGGGTTTAAGAACGCTCACCATTATTGATTGGGCGTTAAAGATGGTGAACAGCGTTAAAGATAAAACCGGTGAAGAACACATTCGCATTGAGTCAATACCGCTCACCGACCCTAAATGTTTTAAGTTACTGCAAAAGTATGAAACCACAGCGGTTTTCCAGTTGGAATCTCGTGGTATGAAAGATTTGATCAAACGTCTTCAGCCTGATTGTTTTGAAGACATGATTGCACTGGTAGCGCTGTTTAGACCCGGACCTTTGCAATCAGGCATGGTAGACAACTTTATTGAACGTAAGCACGGCCGAGAAGAGGTTTCTTATCCAGATGCTGAGTATCAGCATGAATCGTTAAGAGAGCTGCTATCGCCAACCTACGGTATTATTTTGTATCAAGAGCAGGTGATGCAGATAGCTCAGGTGCTTGCCGGCTACACCCTCGGCGGCGCGGATATGTTGCGTCGTGCGATGGGTAAGAAAAAGCCTGAAGAGATGGCCAAGCAGCGCGGAACATTCGAAGAGGGTTCGATTAATAACGGTGTCGATGGTCCGCTATCGATGAAGATCTTCGACTTGGTGGAGAAGTTCGCCGGTTACGGTTTCAACAAATCACATTCAGCCGCTTACGCATTAGTATCCTATCAAACGCTTTGGCTAAAGACCCATTACCCAGCGCAGTTTTTAGCGGCGGTAATGTCAGCAGATATGGATAACACCGACAAGATTGTGATTTTGGTTGATGAATGTGAGCGTATGGGCATACCGCTTATTCCACCTGATGTGAATAAGGGCTTATTTAAATTTACCGTCGATGATGACCTCAATATTGTTTACGGTATCGGCGCGGTTAAAGGGGTTGGTGAAGGCCCTGTTGATTCTATTTTAGCTGCGCGAAAAGACGGCCCATTTACCGACCTATTTGATTTTTGTGCGCGAATAGATCTCAAAAAACTCAATCGCCGCGTCATCGAAAAGCTTATTTGTGCAGGTGCGCTCGATAATTTAGGGGCGCACAGGGCCTCATTAGTCGCAACGTTGCCAGAGGCAATACGGGCAGCTGACCAACATGCAAAAGCTGAAGCATTAGGCCAGCATGATATGTTTGGATTGCTCAATAGTGAACCTGAAGATGACAAGCAGCAATTTGTTGCATGCACCCCATGGCCTGAAAAAGTGTGGTTGGAGGGTGAGCGCGACACCTTGGGCTTGTATTTAACCGGGCACCCGATTAATCAATACCTTAAAGAGCTTAAGCATTACACTTCTGGACGTTTGAAAGACGTACATCCAACGGAACGTGGTAAAACAATGAAGGCCGCAGGTCTGGTCGTTGCAACGCGAGTGATGATGACCAAGCGTGGCTCTAAAATGGGCTTAGTGACCCTCGATGATAAGAGTGCCCGTCTAGAGGTCATGCTGTTTACTGAGGCGTTTGAGAAGTATAATCATCTGCTTGAGAAAGACCGGATTCTGATCATTGAAGGTGAAGTTAGCTTTGATGATTTTGCCGGTGGCAACCGTATGACGGCGCGTAATATTATCGATATCGGTGAAGCTCGTAGTCATTTTGCCAATGCGGTAGAAGTTGACCTACAGTCAGAGGATATTAACGCCGAATGGTTGAACCGTTTCCAATTAGCCGTCGAGCCTTGGAAAAATGGCGCTGTGCCGGTGCTGATTAATTATGCTCAGCCAGAAACTAAAGCGCAGTTTACGCTGGGTGATGAGTGGCGCGTGAATCCAACGGATGATTTGATGCTAGCGCTTGAGTCATTAACAGGCTCAGACAAAGTCAGGATTGTTTTTTAGTCATGAATATTGCTCAGCTCATTGGTCATTGTGTAGATGCCTTGCCTGTTATCGCGGCGTCAGCTGCGCCGCGCAAACTGGTACTTGCTTATAGTGGCGGCGTAGATTCAGAAATTTTAGCCCATGGATTAGCTGAGTTTGCCAAGCTGCATCCTCAGTTCGATTGTCAGTTAGTGCATGTGCATCATGGACTGAGTGTCAATGCAGATGAATGGGTTTTACATTGCCAAGCACAAGCTGAGATATATCAACTTCCGTGTACTATAGCGCGCGTAAAGGTCAAGCTTGCACCAAGAACTAGTGTCGAGGCCGAAGCTCGCTCTGTGCGTTATGAGGCTTTATTAGCGCAGATGTGTGCAGCAGATATCTTGATGACAGCGCATCACCAAGATGACCAACTCGAAACTATTTTATTAGCGTTAAAGCGAGGACTCGGCCCTAAAGGTTTGTCGGCGATGGGGAAAGTACAATCTCTCGATAACGATAAGTGGCTTATTCGGCCGTTGCTCGATTTAAGTAAAAGTGATGTTGAAGCGTATGCTAAAACACGGGACATTCGTCATATTCAAGATGAGAGTAATTTTGATGAAAAGTATGACAGAAACTTTTTGCGTCAATCAATCATTCCCACGTTAAAGCAGCGCTGGAGCGCCATTGCTGCCACAGCGAGCCGTAGTGCTGAACTGTGCGCAATGCAGCAAAGCGTTATTGATGAAGAGCTGGCTGCGCGATTACCGCGAATTCAAACAAAGCTGGGCGGCGAATGTGTTATAAACCTTGCCGCTTTAGCGCAATACTCCAAAGCGTGGCAAGTATTACTGCTGCGTGGTCACATGGATTTTTTGGGGTTTGCTCCGCCGTCAAAAGTACAAGCCGAGCAAATTATTGCACAGTTACTTGATGCTAAAGTCGACGCAAATTTAGAGATAAAATTAACCGATGTATTGATAAAACGCTTTAAAGGCACTGGATACTTTTTGCCGATGACGGCGTCAGCACACTCGGCCAATATCGCAGTATCTTCACTCGATGAGCTGTTAGAAGTGGGGCTGAACTATGGTCATAATAAGCTTATTCAAGCAACCTTAGCCATTAATGCCGGAGTGCGTTTCCCCCGTGCTGACGAAAAGGTGACTATTGAGTTTTCCTTGCCGGGAAGCACACGTTGCCAACCACAATATCGCAGTAAAGGTAGAGAGCTAAAGAAACTTTGGCAAGAATTTGAAGTGCCACCGTGGACAAGATCTCATGTCCCATTATTGTGTTATAACGGAAAATTGGTCTGTGCGATAGGCTATTGGAATGAGAAAGCTTTTCTTTGTGCTGAAAATGAAACAGGCATCAACTTTAAAGGTTAACTTGCTAAATACTCCCTGAGGTAAGCTAATGCTCCATTGTTGCTGTAGTGATGCAATTTATGAGTCTTGGGGCTGAAAAACACTATAACATTGTCTCCCCGCCGCTTTTGCCTGATATAAAGCGCTATCAGACTTTTGATACAAACTCTGCTCTGTATCGTTGTGCCGCCACTGTGCAATACCTAAGCTCGTTTTGACTTGGTAGCCTGCTAAATCAGCATGCTCTTCTAGTGCTATTAGAATTCTCTGACAAAGAATTGCCGCGGCTTGTGCATCCCCTTGAACCAATATAGTAAATTCATCACCGCCAATTCGAAAGGCTTGGTCAGTATCTCTAATGACATTTGTTAGCATTTTTGCAAAGGCAACAAGAGCCTCATCACCAAGTTGATGGCCGTAGCGGTCATTGAGCCGTTTGAAGTTATCAAGGTCCAAGGTCACTAAAGAAAAAGCGCTCTGGGTTCGCTGAGCACGGGCGATCTCTTTCTTTATCTGCTCAAGGTAATAGTGGCGATTACCTAAATTGGTTAGTGCATCAAACATGGCTTGCTTGGATATTTCTTGGAACTGAATAGCATTAAATAACGGCTGTAATACCAAGCCTTGTAGCTGGTTTAAGCGCTGAGCCTGCGACGGCACCAAAGTGGCTTTTAGGTTATAGTTAACTTTCACACTGGTGTCAGCTAGCGTGAGGTGCTGTTCAATTGAATAGCCACCTTGACGTCCCCAATGAAAATGGTATTGCTTATAAGTGAGCTGCACGCCGTGAAGCGGCAAGTATTGCCCCATGATTTTGCCGAAGCAGGCAAAGACTGTCCGCGGATCTAAGTGTTGGTGTAGTTGCTGGATAATATTGACGAGATCAAGATCTAACGCGTAGGCTGATTCAACATCAGCTTGTACACGATATTCGTTAGGAAAAAACTCGGTCGCTAGGCCAAATTCCATGTTCTCGACTCCAAATTAATTAACAGCATCAGCTATTTTAGATAAAGCAATAATTGTGCCGAAACATTCGTTAATAATATTTGTCTTTATTTATCTTTAGTTGTCATTAAGTTACTCTCTTTGTTAGCAGAGCTTTTTTGCAGTGACAGTATTTTGACAAGAGGTTACTCATCCTTCATGGTTGTTTTTGGTGCCGTTTATAGGCTATTTGAGTAAGGCGGCTTAACTATTCAATACTGTTCGCCATGACGTCATAAAATAGCCAACAAGCTCGGCCCTCGGGTTGCTTTAATGCTTCTCTTCTTTGACACAAGTGAACTGTTATTAACGCTTTACCTTGTACTACAACTATTATTCTTTATGATAAATAACCGAACAAAAACAAAGCTCGAAAGTATCACAGCCCCCTAGGAGCGAATTACACGTATGGAACACAGCTTTTTGATCCAAATATTGCTTATGCTGGTTGTAGCAATTGTCTCTATCGCCATCCTTAGGCGTGCTGGGTTGCCTGCCATTTTGGCCTATTTGGTGACGGGGATTATTAGTGGTCCAAGCGGGTTTCATTGGTTTTCACAACATCAAATGCAATCAGTGGCAGAACTCGGTGTGGTGTTATTGATGTTTAGCTTAGGTCTGGAGTTTTCAGTCCCTCGACTATGGGCGATGCGTAGAACCGTATTTGGCTTGGGTAGCGCTCAAGTTATAGTGACGGCAGCATTGAGTATAGTCATTGCTTTATTGTGTAATTTGAGTGTGACCGAATCTATAGTAGTAGGCTCTGCTATTGCGTTATCTTCAACTGCGATAGTATTGAAACTGCTCAATGAGCAAGGATGGCTGCGGCGCCGTCATGGTGAGCTTTCTGTCAGTGTGCTGTTGTTTCAAGATATCGCCGTAGTACCTTTGTTGATTTTATTGCCGCTCTTAGCCAGCGATGGTGCGCCATTACTGTTGACTGATGTCGCCTACGCGTTGTTAAAAGGTATTTTGGCCTTTATTGCTTTAATGGCCTTTGGCAAATGGGCTTTGCCAAGACTATTTGATGAAGTGGCGCGCTCTCGTTCAAACGAGTTGTTTGTGTTATCTACTCTTGTAGTGGCATTAGTTACTGGCGCCATTACCCAGTGGTTAGGTTTATCGATGGCACTAGGCGCCTTTATGGCCGGTATGTTGTTGGGTGAAAGCCAGTACCGTCGGCAGCTAGAAGCCGATATTCGCCCTTTTAGAGATCTGCTGATGGGACTGTTTTTTATCTCAATCGGTATGTTGCTCGACTTCCAGCTTGTGGCGCAGTTTTGGTGGCAGATCATTTTATTGCTTATTACTGTGATTTTAGGCAAAGCCTTAGTCGTCTTTGCACTGTTAAAGCTCGCTAAAGAGTCATTTCGAGTCTCAGTATCGACCGCGCTGAGTCTAGCGCAAGTAGGTGAATTTAGTTTTGTTGTATTGGCATTAGCGGTTAATTATCAGTTGCTTGACGTTAAAACGAGTACCACTTTAGTGATGGTGGCCGTGTTATCTATGGCGCTTGCTCCTTGGTTGGTTCGTCACAGTGTCGATATTGCCAGAGTACTGCAAGGGCTTAAACCTAAGCCTGAAAAAAGTGAACCTATTGTGGTTAATGTTGATCCGGCTGACGATCTTGTTTTGATCCTAGGCTATGGGCGTGTTGGGCAAACGATCGCTAGATTTATGAAAACCGAAGCGATCCCTTATATCGTACTAGATTTAGATCCCAAACGAGTCTCGGAGGCCAGAACCGCAGGCGAGCCCGTCTACTTTGGTGATGTCTGTAAGCGCAGTATCCTTAAACAAGCACATGTACGGCACGCCAAACTCATTGTTATTACCTTTAGTAGTGGACGTATTCTAGAAGAGGTATTACCGCTGTGTCGTCAGTTGGCACCAGAGGCCAAAATTCTAGTGCGTACTCGTGATGATTCTGGCATGGAAGAGCTTGAAAAAGCAGGTGCTAGCCAAGTTATTCCTGAGACCTTGGAAGGGAGCTTAATGTTGGTCTCACAGGTACTGTATCAATGTGGCGTGCCGCTAGCCCGAATTTTAAAGCGCTTGGAATCTGAACGTCGTAACCATTATCAATATTTGCATGGCTTTTTCTCAGGAGCAGAAACAGACTTTACACTGGAGTTACTGCATGCTGTGGCATTACCTAAAGGCGCGAATGCCGTTGGGCAAACATTAGCTGATATCCCATGGGAGAAACTACGAGTTGAGCTCCGCGCCGTTAGGCGTGCAGGTGCTGAAGTGGAAAACCCTGAGCTAGACTGGCAGATAAAATCCGGTGATATTCTTATTTTGCTTGGAAAACCAAGACGAATAGAGAAAGCCGAAGCCTATTTACTGCAGGGCTGATTTTAAGGCACCGGTCTGGGAGATGACTTTTGCACAACATTATATTTATTCTGTTATTGCCGCTTATGTTTATTCAAGGTCGGTTAGTTAAAAAAAACACCCCTAAACTACCGGAGGCTGCAGGGATGCGCGTTGGCGAACTTGGCTCAGGACCAGAGGTTTCGTTATTGCTCTTGGGTGATTCTGCCGCAGCAGGCGTTGGTGTTAGCAAGCAGCGGCAAGCGCTCAGTGGCACTGTGACCTCTGGACTATCGGCTCACTTTAAGGTGTCTTGGCAGCTCTTGGCAAAGTCGGGGGCTAACACTGAACAGACGCTAAAAATGCTTAAAAAGAAGCATGATGAACATGCTTTGGACTTTGACATTGTGGTGGTCTCACTCGGGGTGAATGATGTACTTAGTCCTATTTCTGCTCGGCAGTGGCGGCGGAAACAATTAGAACTGGTTGAGTTCCTGACCGTTGCAGTGAAGTGTCGTCAATTAATACTCACGCAGGTTCCGCCTATGGGCGGTTTTCCTGCATTGCCGCAACCTTTACGTTGGTTTTTAGGTAAGCGTTGTGATGAGTTCAATCAACAATTAACTCAGTTGGCAACGACGGCGCCGTTCATATTGCTCGATTTTGGCGCTGAACTTCAACCCGAGTTGATGGCTGTCGACGGGTTTCATCCCGGGGTTCAAATTTACCAACATTGGGGCCAAAGTGTCGTAGACACTATCTTGCTTAAGCATCAAATGTCAGTTTAGTCTCAAAGTTAATATAGCCCCTAGGACCGTTTTGTGAAGCATAGGGGAATGTCGAGCGGTTGGTCGCTAAATCAGATGACAGTGCTAAAGCTATTTAATATCAAAAAACGTTTTGATATCGTCAATTTGGCACATTGCATCTTCATAGCCCAGTTCAATTAGCGCGCTACAATAACTCTGCTCAAATAACAGATAAGAGCCAATACTTGAATCTGAGTGCTCATTGATCCCTAACGCCTTCATCATCATCTTGATAGCAAAGGGCATATCGTGAAAATAACGAGAGGCAATTGCGCTTAAGTCCTCACTCGGTTTAATCACTAGCGTTTCGATCTGTTTTAAGGGCAAACCTTTACGGCTTTCCTCCGGAATGAGTGACAAAGTACTATTGATCCGTTCTAACCGCTCCAAATCGCTGTTCAATGTATCTGAAAATATAGTATCAAGCAGGTGGCCGGCAATGGTGGCTGTTTTAGGGTGGTGTTCAAGCTCTCTTGGTTGCACTTTATGTGGGCTTTCTAAGTTGATCACCATAATTTTGTTAGCCCCTAAATGAATCGGACTGCTCAAGGGAGCTAGCTGGTGAACTGAGCCATCGCCATAATATTCTTGGTTGAGTCTTACGGATGGGAAAACTAAGGGAATAGCGGAACTTGCCAATAGATGATCCGTATTTAAACGGGTGCGTTGACCACATCGGCGTGCCCGCTGCCAATCCTCTATAAGAGGATTACCTTGAAAAAATGTGACCGAACGAGAGGTGTCGTAGCAAGAGGTATCTAAGCTAACGGCATCGAGTGCTCCGCTACTAATATTGCGACCAATACGCTCAAAACTAATCAGGTCGCTAAGCAAGCCACGTAGTGGTTCACTGTTAAACAGGCTGCCAGCACTACGAGAGGCGCCATCACTTTGTACGCCTTTAAGCGCCATTTTACCCAAATGACTTAATACACTGCCGATAGAAGCTTGATAGACTTTCTCTGCATGAATATGACGCCAAACCCATTCGAGTTTGCGAACGCCCAAATGAAAACAGGATGCATGAGTAGCCATGGAGGTGGCATTTATAGCGCCCGCCGATGTACCGCAGATAATTTTAAAGGGGATCCCGTGATTACGAGGGTAAAACTGTACGATAGCTTTGAGGACACCAATTTGATACGCAGCTCTCGCGCCACCACCACCTAATACTAATGCAATTTTATCTGACAAATTGGCGATCCCTATCAATTGAAAAACAAAACTTATTCAAAAACGGTCCCTGAATTTAGAATATGTGAGAGTTGCTTTATGTACAAGCTTTACCCGTAAATTAGTCTGCCAGTTTCTTTTAGTCGTGATGCGTCGGTCCCTCTTAGTCAGGTGTTACGGCGATTTTTTACCTTCTTTTTGGCCGTAAGTTTGATGGGTGTTTCTTAGCATTATCTAGAGGTGAAAGCACCGCCGTTGACTTCTCCACGGTGAATTACAGCATTGTTGTTATGTGATTAAGAGTGCATTTCGCTACATCAATGAGGGTATGAGTCAGCTTTTAAAGGGTATCTAGCATAAATATTTAACCGTTAACCTAGTTAATAAGTCTATGTTGTTGCGGTGTAATGATGAGATTTAAATATGCTTATCAGACTATCTAATTGTAATTAAAGTGTTAAATCAAGAATTGTTGGCAGGGTAAAGGAATAATGGCAAGTTGATAATAAAAGGCAATGGAGTAGACTGAAAAAATGAATATATGAGGGATCAAACATGTTACAGCCACTAAAAATAATAATAGCTGATGACCATCCATTATTTAGACAAGCACTGGTCAACATATTAACCACACACTTTGATAATGTAAGATTATTTGAAGCTGAGACGATTGTAGAGCTCGATGAATTATTAAAGCAACAAGATGCAGATCTACTGTTACTCGATCTTAATATTCCAAAAGCTCATGGCTTTAATACCTTAGTCAATATCCGTAATTGTCACTCCCAAATGGGGGTCGTTGTGATTTCCGGGCAAGAAGATAAAGTCACGGTAGGTAAGAGCATGTCATTTGGAGCGGCGGGGTTTATTCCTAAATCGACTTCAGTTGAACAGATGGTCAAAGCCATTAAAGCAGTACTCGCAGGCCAACAATGGATGCCTGCGGGTTGCAGTAACGTTGAAGCAATAGAAGCCGATAGTATGACAAGTAAAATCATCAGCTTATCACCGAGACAACATCGTATATTAATGATGTTTGCTGATGGTCTACTCAATAAACAAATAGCTTATGAATTGGGGCTTTCAGAAGCCACCATTAAAGCTCATGCCAGTGCAATATTTTTAAAATTAGGGGTGCATACACGCACTCAAGCTGTGATTGCCATGAGTCAACTGCAACTCGATAAAACCTCACTAACCGCTTAATAGATTAAGCTGGAAAGATCTTCTATTACAAATTAAGCCGGCATACCTATGTCGGCTTAATTGTCTTCTTCGCTGCTGTAATGAGTGGTTGCGGATGCTGCATAGTTTGTCCGTAAGCTTGTTGCTAACGTGGCACTCATCACTGCACGCAGAGCGATAGGTTTAATTATCTTGCGTAGATAACCATAGCCTTGCTCCTTGGCTCTATTGACCACAGCTTCATCAATCGTCGCTGTGATCAAAATAGCGGCAATAGGTAAGTCTGATTGATGTTGCAACTCGACCATTAAATCTAACCCATTTTGATTATCTTCAAGCTGATAGTCCATCAATACAATGTCAATTTTATGAGCGTGTTTTGAAAATTGTGCTTTTGCTTGTAGCGCTGATGCCGCTTGATAAACGTGGCATTTCCAACCTTGGAGTAACTCCACCATCCCCGCTAATACATTAGGGTCATTATCGACACACAGTACATGAACGCCATTAAGAGTAAGGATATCAGCAGGGGCTTTAACGATGGACTCTGCTTTTGCTAAAACGGTTTTTAACTGAAGACTGAATATGCTACCGCGATTAACTGTCGAAGACAGTGCTAATTGATGCGATAGCAAAGAGGCTAAACCCTGCGCAATATTTAGACCTAAGCCGAGACCATTAACACCTTCATGTCCTGAGTGCTGCAATCGAGTAAACTGTTCAAAAATGACCGCTTGTTTTTCTGCAGGGATCCCCGGCCCATCATCAACGACTTGAATCGAGATACAGTCTCCGATGCGTCGATATCCAAGCAAAATTTTACCTTTACCCGCATACCGAAATGCATTGCTGATGAGGTTCTGCAAAATACGCCTAAGCAGCACCTTGTCACTGCTGACCCAAATCTGGGTGTTAATATGCTTGAATTTTACATCTTCCGTTGCGGCAATAGCACCAAACTCATCGACGAGCGAATCGATCACCTCTTGCAAGGCAAACTCGGTAATTTCGGGGACTATGATGCCACTTTCTATACGGGAAATTTCGTTTAAGTCCAGCAGCAGCTCATTGGCAACCTGTAATGAGTTGTCGATATAACCCATTTGTTGTTTTTGTTTATTCGACAGTTGACCATTCTGAACAAACGCAGAGGAAAATAATCTTGCGGCTGATAATGGTTGCAGTAGATCGTGACTACATGCCTTGAGGTATTGGCTTTTCTTTTGGTGTGCTTGTTCAACCTTTTGCAGTGCGACTGCTAGCTCTTGATTAGAATGCTCAAGACTAAGATTTGCTTGCTCCAGTTTTTTGGTGCGTTCATAGACCCGGGCTTCAAGATCTAAGTTCTTTTCTTTTAGTAATTTCTCCGCTTCTCGATACATGGTGATATCGGAAAATATCATCACAAAGCCGCCGTCAGGTATCGGGTTTCCTTCAATCCTGATGGTTTTACCATCGGGTTGTAGTCGCTCCGTACTGTGGCGGCTCCCTTGACGTAGATAAGCCAAACGACGTTCAACTTGCTGCGTTAAATCATGCTTAAAATGCTGGCCATGACTCAGGTTATATTCAATAAGCTGTTTGACTGGACAGCCGATATAGACGAGATCCTCTGGATAATTAAAGAGCTTTAAATAGTGCTGATTCCAAGCGACTAAGTTGAGCTCTCTGTCTATCACAGAGATCCCTTCACTGGCATTTTCTATTGCGCTGTGCAGCACTGAGCGACTAAATTCTGTGCGGTGACTAGAGGCCTCTTCAACTAGTTGTGCCACATCTTCAATCGCGATCCCGCGACCATTGAGAGCACAGGAGATCACCAAGCGCGCAGAGGCCGATCCCATGACACTGGCGAGCATATTTTCGGTATAGAAGATCAGTGTTTGGTTGTGAGCCGCTTTATCAATTACAGGCTGCTCTTGGCTTGAGTAAAAAGCTTGAAAACCATGGGCGGCTTTATCTTTACCGACAAAGCGGGCGACCAATAACTCTAACTCCGTTGGGTTGATATACTTAGGGACTGCGGATTGCAGCTTACCCAGATCTGGTCGTTCAATAAAGTGAGCTATTTGCATCTGCTCATGAACACTTTGTCGAGTAAACGAAGAAACTATCCATATCATAATGATATTGACAAATAGCCCCACCAACGTGGCCATTGTCGTCATGGAGTATTCACTTGCCGCAAAAGGATGGTTGTAGAGGCCCAGTTGTGGCAATAGATTGAGTGTTAACCAGAGTGAAAAACCACTGATGATGCCTGCAAGTACACCAATAAGGGTCACTCTGCGCCATAAAAAGGCAGCGAAGAGGGCTGGGCCAATCTGTGCGATAGCACCAAATGCAACCTCCCCCAATGATGCTAGCGTATCGGGTGGTGCTAGCAGAAACATGCCATAACTTAAAAATATTACTAATAGAATTAATCCTTTGCGAATGTTAAGCAAGTGGGATCTAAATTTATTAAAATCGGTACTCTGTATATTACTTACTTTAAAAAGTGTCGGAAAAACCACCTCATTACTCAGCATGGTGCTCAACGCAATGGTTGAGATGATAACCATAGAACTTGCTGCTGATATTGCCCCTAGAAAACTAAATAATCCGAGCCATGCTTGGCCACTAAAGGCGGGTAGAAACAATACATAAGCATCACTTTGCAGCGAGTCACCATAGAGGATATTGCCCGCTTGGCCTAACGGAGTGGCAAAGAAAGCAAACACTAAGATATAGAGTGGAAACGTCCAGCGGCTCCAAATGGCATGTTTTTGCTCTTTGAGTTCAACAATCAATACCTGGAATTGTCGCGGAAGACACAGAAAAGCTGACATAACGATAAAGAGTAACCCAAACATCGACACCATATTGGGGTAGGTAAACTCAGTTGATACCGGCGAAGCCTCATTGGCTTGACGCCAAATGTCCAGCGGTGAATCAAATAGAAAGAAAGACACGAAAATACCGATGGTGAGATAGGCGATTAACTTGACGAAAGATTCAAAGGCGATAGCCAGCATCATTCCGGGGTGACGCTCGGTGACATCAATGGCCCTAACGCCAAATATAATGGTAAACCCCGCCAGAATTAAGCTAACAACCAGGCCGAGTTGCCAAGACGATAATAGGTGATCTTGTCTTAAAATTTCATAGGAGTTCACAATCGCTTTTAGCTGTAAGGCGATATAGGGCAAGGTGCCAAATAGGGCGACAAAGGTGACAACTATCGCTAACAGTTGCGACTTACCAAATCGTGCCGCTAATAGATCCGCGATAGAGGTTATATTTAATTTGAGACACACTCTGATAATGCGCTGAATGAAAGGCCAAGCGAACATAAACAGTAAAATGGGAGCGATATAAACCGGTAGATATGAGAACGAATTACTCGCGGCTTGACCCGCAGTGCCAAGAAAGCCCCAGGAGGTACAATAGACACCAAGAGAGAGTGAATAAATGATGGTATGTTGCTGCTTAAAAAGTTTTTCTCGGTACCTATCGCCCAGAAATGCCATCAAAAAAAGCAAACCAATATAGCTAATACTAATTGTAACCAATAGCCAATTAGGAAACATGCTGTAGCCACACCTTCTTATTGGGAAATGTTAGCTTTATAGCTATTTAATCCCTTAATTGTTATGGGAATTAACATATCATATTTTGACTCTATTAGGTCGGCAAAGACTATCGACTTAAGTCTTAATCTATCGGTATTAATCCCCACGGGTTAATCCGCCCGTATTACAGCTAACGTATTAAGACTCCTGCACTAATACCATTTCACAATTGAGCAAACCCTTTTATTTCTTCATCTTAAGTGCAGACATTAAAGGGGATAAAAGATGCTTATTTCAAAAATAAAAAAAATTACGTTAGCCGGTTCACTGTGTTTATTGGCGGGTTCTGCCGCAGCAAGTTATGAATTTGACGTCGGTGACGATGGCAAATTAACCTTCGGTGGCTACATCAAAGTTGATGCTCGTTATGTCAGTGGTGATGTTGCTTATCGTGACTTTTGGATTGGTACCGGTGCGCCACTTGAAGAGAGTGCATCTCAATTTCGCATCTTTGCCAACGAAACACGTTTTAACACCAAATATGTTCATGGCGACGTGATGGGCTTTATTGAAATGGACTTTCTCGGTGGTGGTGGTAATCAGGTGGTATCTAACTCCGCAAACCCAAGAATACGTCACGCATTTATTAAATATGAAGGGATAACAGCGGGCCAGACTTGGACCACCTTTATGAACACCAGTGCCATTCCTGAGTCTGCCGATTTTGCCGGTGCAACTGTGGGCCTAGCCTTTATTCGTCAAGGGCAGATCCGTTACGACATTGGTAATTTCCAATTTTCTATAGAAAACCCAGAAAGCGTTGGTGGCGATACCACTAATGATGATCTACCCGATGTCGTTGCGCGTTATAACCTTAAAGGTGATTGGGGAGACATCTCGATATCGGCCCTCGGCCGCAGTCTCAATACCGACTTAGGAAATAGTGAAACAGCCCTCGGTGGCTCTATCGCCGGGCGGATCAAAACATTCGGTAAAGATGACCTGCGTTTTCAATTCCATCAAGGTGAAGTTGGTCGTTATGTAGGTATTGGTGTTGCCAGAGATTTAGTCGGAGAAGAGGTTGAAAATACCACCTCTTATTTGGCGGCATACCGCCATTACTGGACCGATACCTTAAGAAGTACTGCGCTATATGGCCGTGTTGAAACTGACATAGGCAATGCGGAGCGCAGTCAGTGGAGCATCAATTTATTCCAAAACTTGACTCCTCATTTGGCCATTGGTTTTGAAGTCGGTAATTTTGAAATTGGCGACCAAGATGTCGACTCTGACTACGCTCAGCTTTCATTCCGCTACGCACTTTAACCTTTGATGGCAGTAGAGATAACGCTTCTGCCGTCGTTTTTTTGCATAGCATCGCTTGTAAATCCCGTGATTGGTTACCCATGACAGTCGTTTAACGCTAATGCTCAACCTGGTTTGAGCATAGCGAAAAAGCGATATGTGCAGTTTAAAGGAGTATGGGTGTGACAGATAAAATATTAAAAGTTGATCAAATCTCTCTGGCGTTTGGTGGTGTTAAAGCATTAACCGACGTTAGCTTCGAAGTTGAGAAAGGGGCTGTATTCTCAATTATTGGTCCTAATGGTGCAGGCAAGACCTCAATGCTTAACTGCATCTCAGGTCGATACCGTCCTTATCAGGGCAGCATTCAATTTGATCACCAAGAAGTGACCCATTTACGGCCAAATGATCGCGCTGATTTGGGAATAGGCCGTACCTTTCAAAATCTCGCGCTATTTGGCCATATGTCGGTACTCGATAACATTATGGTTGGCCGACATCACCAGATGAAAAATAACTGGTTAACTGGGCCACTTTATTGGGCTTCACCCGCTCAAAAAGAGGAACTCAAACATCGCCGTCAAGTGGAAGAAATAATTGATTTTCTTGATATCTCCCACGTGCGTAAATCCGTTGCTGGAACCTTGTCTTATGGCCTGCGCAAGCGCGTCGAATTAGCTCGTGCAATAGCCCTTAATCCCAAGCTTATTTTATTAGACGAGCCCATGGCGGGCATGAACCTAGAAGAGAAAGAGGATATGGCGCGCTATATCTTGGATCTCAACGAGGAGTTCGGCATTACCGTTGTGATGATTGAGCATGACATGGGGGTGGTTATGGATATTTCACATCAAGTGATGGTACTCGACTTTGGTAAGAAACTCGTGAGTGGTTTACCCGATGAAGTGATGGCTAATGAGCACGTTAGACAGGCTTATTTAGGCTTAGATGATAACGAGCAATTACAAGAGGTGGGCTAATGAAAAAGGACAATAAATCATCGGCAAATCGCTTCGATATGGGGGATATGGATACCTTTCCAAAGATATTACGCCATAACGCCACTTTGTGGGGTGATGATATTGCCATGCGCGAGAAAGAGTTTGGTATTTGGAGCGAATTTAGCTGGCTCGATTATCACAACCGCGTGAAGTGGCTGTCACTGACCATTCGCCATTTAGGTATTGAAGCTGAAGCGACGATTGCGTTACTCGGTGATAACAGACCTGAATGGGTATGGGGAGAAGTTGCGGCCCATGCACTGAGTTGTTATTCGCTTGGGATCTATCAAGACTCAATGCATGAAGAGGTGGCATACCTACTTAATCGCAGCAATGCGCAAGTCGTGATCGCTGAAGATGAAGAGCAATGCGACAAATTACTTGAGCTTGGCGATCAAATTCCGACGGTAAAATATATTGTTTATTGCGACCCAAGAGGGATGCGCAAATATAACGACCCACGATTAATCAGCATCGAAGACATATATAAGACAGGGCGAAAGCTAGATAAGCAAAACCCACAAGGTTACGACAAGCTAGTCGATGCTGGGAAACCTGAGAATATTGCTATCTATTGCACCACATCAGGTACCACTTCAAAGCCCAAAATAGTATTGCTGCAAGGCAGTAAGTTTATCGAGCATTGCTGCTCATATTTACGCGCTGATCCTAGAAAACCAGGTGATAACTATGTGTCGGTACTGCCTCTGCCTTGGATCATGGAGCAGGTTTATGCGGTTGGGCAGGCGTTAATTGCACGACAAATCGTTAATTTTGTCGAAGAGCAGGAAACCATGATGGCAGATCTACGCGAGATAGGTCCCAGCTTTGTGCTGCTAGCACCGCGAGTTTGGGAAGGGATCTTAGCCGACGTTCAAGCGCGGATGATGGATTCCACTCCGCTGAAAAAGAAGCTATTTGAATTTGCGCTCAAACGCGCCGAAGCGGCACTTGCTAAGGGGAAGCGCTCGACCTTCGCTGATCTTATTTTAATGAAAGCATTGCGCGATAGATTAGGCTTCTCATTTCTAAAGTCTGCGGCAACGGGTGGCGCAGCAATGGGACCCGATACCTTTAAATTCTTCCAGAGTATTGGCGTGCCACTGCGCCAGCTATATGGCCAAACTGAGATGTGCGGTGCATATACCATTCATCATCAGGATGATGTCGATTATGACAGCGTAGGCGTAGCATTCGATACCGCGCAATTGCAGGTGATCAATACCGATAGCGAAGGTGTGGGTGAAGTTATCGCCAAGACGGTGGGTATGTTCAATGGCTATTTGGGCGACCAAGCCGCCTATGACGAAGATGTTAAAGAGGGTTGGATGCACACCGGAGACGCTGGTTATTTCAAACCTTCTGGGCATTTGGTGGTGATTGACCGGATCAAAGATTTGGCCAAAACCAGTCAAGGGATCCAGTACTCCCCGCAATACATTGAAAACAAATTAAAATTCTCTTCATTTATCGGTGAAGCGGTCATTCTTGGTAAAGACAAACCCTTCCTTTCTGCCATCTTGTGTATCCGATTTAGCATCGTTTCAAAATGGGCAGAACAGCAAGGGCTGGCATTTACCAACTATACCAATTTATCGAGTTTACCTGAGGTGTATGAGCAGCTCACTAAAGAGATTGAAATTGTTAACCAGTCGCTGCCAGATGCACAAAAAATCAATAAATTCATATTACTGTATAAAGAACTTGATGCCGATGATGGCGAACTTACTCGTACTCGTAAAGTTCGTCGTGGCGTTATTGCTGAAAAATACGCTGACATTATCGAGTCCATCTATAGCGATAAGTCCCATGTCGATATTGATACTGTGATTACCTTCCAAGATGGCAGCAAATCTCGTATTCAAACGCAGCTAAAGGTAGCTACCGTTATTGAAGCTGGTGCGACGTTAGACACTGATCTTTCTCAAAGGAGAGCCTCATGAATTTTGAACTGTTACTGCAGCTAATCATCAATGGACTGATTGTCGGTTTGTTATACGGTGTGGTGGGGATGTGTTTTGTGCTGGTGTATAAATCGACGCAGATAGTTAACTTCGCTCAAGGCGAGTTCTTGCTGATAGGGGCGTGGGTATGTTGGGCATTATTAGTCTATTTGGAACTGCCTTTCTTTTTAGGCTTTTTCCTCACGCTCTGCTTTATGGGGGTGTTCGGTGTGTTTTTGCAGATGATTGTCCTGCGTCCGATGATTGGTGAACCTATTATCTCGGTGATCATGGTGACCATAGGTTTATCCATCTTCTTCCAGTCGCTAACTAAGTGGATCTTTGGTGTGTCACCACAGAGTTATCCAAAAGTTTTTGATACCCAATCTATTGCTATATTTGGGCTTAATGTCGAGCTGGCTTACCTAATGAGTACCGTGATTGCACTCATTATCATGGTCAGTTTTTTCTTGTTTTTTAAATATTCTAAGCACGGTTTAGCCATGCGGGCTACGGCGTTTGACCAGCAAGTGGCCCAGAGCTTAGGTATATCCGTTAAACAAGTCTTTGCCATGAGTTGGGGAATAGCAGCCACGGTGTCTGCTACCGCAGGTGTTGTGATCGGCATGGTCAACGGTGTCTCAGATTCACTCTCCTCTATTGGTATCAAAGTATTTCCAGCCGTCATCTTGGGCGGCCTCGATTCGATTGTTGGGGCCATTGTGGGGGGGATCATGATTGGCGTACTTGAGAACGTGGCCGAGTTTTTCGACAGTCAGTATCTGCATATCGGCAATATGTATGACATTGCTCCATTTTATGTGCTGTTGATCATTCTCTGGTTTAAACCCTACGGCCTGTTTGGTACCCGTAATATCGAGCGCATTTAGATTATTCACTAAGTTATGTTTATCAGATTTTTTAAGGAGTTTTTATGTCTAGCTTAGCGATGCGACCGTGTGGTGATTTCCGCACAAGCTATAAAGCCGACAATACAATATTTGAAACCAAAACCGTTCGGCTGCTGATGATTGCAGTCATCGCCATTGCCTGTGGTGCACCCTTGGTGCTTGATGGTTACTTTTTAACCCTATTTATCCAAATATCTTATCTTGGTATTGCGGCGTTAGGGCTCAATATACTGGTCGGTTTTACCGGGCAGATCTCACTGGGCCATGGCGCATTTTTTGGCTTTGGTGCATTTGCCTCAGCCTGGTTAAATACCAGTTTTCAAATCCCAGTGGTGCTTTGTATCCCTTTAGCGGGCTTTCTGACCATGGCCGTTGGAATGATGTTTGGTATGCCTGCAGCGCGGATTAAGGGGCTGTATTTGGCGATAGCCACCTTAGCGGCTCAGTTTATCATTGAAGACTTTTTTGCTCGAGCAGATTGGTTCTCTGGCGGTTCTTCAGGCTCGATGGCTGCACCGGTCAATCTGTTTGGGTTTGAGTTTGATACCGATCAGAGCTTTTTCTACATCGCACTATTTGCCTTGGTGTTTATGTACACCTGGGGCTGCAATCTGATGCGTAGCCGAGACGGACGCGCTTTTGTTGCGGTACGTGATCACTACCTTTCAGCCGAAATAATGGGGGTTAAGCTCAACAAGTATCGCTTGTTATCTTTTGGTATTTCCTCGTTTTATGCCGGTATTGGCGGCGCATTATACGGGCACTACTTGGGCTATGTGTCTGCAGAGGGCTTCACTATCTTAATGTCGATTCAGTTTCTAGCCATGGTGATTATTGGTGGGCTGGGCTCGATAAAGGGCACCTTAATGGGCGTGGTGTTTATGGTGTTACTGCCTGAAGTGCTTGAAACCATGGTCAGTCTGATGAAGTACACCGACTGGGGCAATATTCCCATGGTGACCGACGGCTTAGCGTATATCAAAGAGATGGCGATTGGATTGGTCATCATTCTGTTTTTGATTTTCGAACCAGAGGGGCTTGCTCATCGCTGGGCGCAGATTAAGAACTATTGGAAATTTTACCCGTTTGCTTACTGATTTTTTTCGAGCTGTAACAGCAGCGGTATACAGCTTTCAACTTTGACTGAACATTTGAAGGATCATAACTATGCATAACCATACTAATAATAACGGATTGAATAAAGTGAAATACTTAAAGTGGGCGCTGGGCTCAAGCCTTGCTTGTTTAGCCACAACAGCCAGTGGTTTAGCGCACGCAGAAGAGACTATTTTTGTTGGCCACTTAGCTGATATGTCGGGTCCTACGGCGTTTGTCGGTAAGCCCTATGCCGACGGTGTGCGTGATTCACTCGCTTATATTAACGCCCATGGCGGTATTGATGGCACCAAGCTTGAGTATGAAACCATTGATTACGGCTACAAAGTGCCTCAAGCGATAGCCTCTTATAAAAAGTGGCAGTCACGTAAAAATATGGTGGCCATGCAAGGCTGGGGCACAGCAGATACCGAGGCGCTGATCTCTTTTGCAGCGAAAGATAAAACCCCTATTTTTTCAGCATCCTATTCTGGCCACTTAACTGATCCTCAGGGCAAGAATCCCAACACTAAAAAGCCAGCACCTTATAACTTTTTCTATGGTGCATCTTACTCAGATTCTTGTCGTGGACTAGTGCAGTGGGCTGCCGATGACTGGAAAGCTAAAGGCGGTGAAGGTAAGCCTAAGTTTACTCATATTGGCGCTAACCATCCATTTCCTAACGCCCCCAAAGCGGCCTGCGCTGAATATGCAACAGAATTAGGTTTTGATGTTCAGCCTTCGGTGGTTATTTCAATGAAACCGGGTGACTTTAAAGCCCAGTGTTTAAGCCTTAAAAGCTCTCAAACAAACTATGGCTATATCGGTAACTTAGGCGGTTCAGTGCAATCACTGATTAAGTCATGTAACACCGTAGGCACCGATATTCAGTTTATGTCGAATATCTGGGGCGGCGACAAATTAGTCTTTAAAGCTGCGGGAGAGGGCGTTAAAAACTATATATTCCCCACTATGACGCCATTTTGGACTGATGATGTACCGGGAATGAAACTGGTACGCGAGATTTCAAAGATGTCTGACAGTGAGGGGAATAAAGAACGGCTACATCACTATATCCGCGGTGTGTGCTCAGTTTACTTTATGAAAGAGTCTATGGAGTGGGCTAAAGCCAACGGTGGTGTCACGGGTGAGAATATCAAAAAGGGCATGTATGTGCGTAAAAACTGGGTACCTAAAGGGCTCGAAGGGGTGTGTTTACCCGCGACATGGACCCCTGAGGATCACCGTGGTATTAACCAAGTTAACATCTATAAAGGCAACTTTAATGGTGGCGATATACAAGTTGAAAAAGTAGATCAGATAACGCTAGAACGCCGTGTTGACTGGTTAGGATACTAAGCCTGAACCGATCGTGAAGTTCGTTTATTTGCCTAGCAAGTCAGTATTTTCTTGCTAGGCAATAACATTGAAAGTTGGAGTTGTTATGACACAAGCTGTGCAGTTAAAGCCTGAAAGTCCTCTTTTATCGATTAATAACATTGAAGTGGTTTATGACGATGTTATTCAAGTACTACGTGGCGTTAGCATCGATGTTCCTCAAGGTGAAATTGTGACCCTATTAGGGCCTAACGGTGCGGGAAAATCGACAACCTTGAAAGCGATTTCAGGCCTACTCAAGACCGAAAATGGTGAAGTATCACGCGGTGATATCCATTTTATGGGTGAGCGTATTGATGTCAAAAATGCTGAGGATGTTGTTCGTTCCGGACTTTTCCAAGTGATGGAAGGGCGCCGGATCATCGAGGACATGAGTGTTATTGAAAATCTAAAACTTGGCGCATATACCCGTAAAGATAGTCAGGTGAATCAAGATATAGACATGGTGTATAACTATTTCCCTCGTCTTAAAGAGCGCACTGGGTTAGCGGGATATTTGTCTGGCGGTGAACAGCAAATGCTAGCAATTGGGCGCGCATTAATGGCACGACCTAAGATGATCTGTTTAGACGAACCGTCTATGGGGTTGTCACCGTTACTGGTTAAAGAGGTTTTTGGCATTATTGAAAAGATTAACCGTGACCAAGGGATCACCATGTTGCTGGTGGAGCAAAATGCTAACTATGCGCTAAAGGCGGCAAATTATGGCTACATCATGGAGTCAGGAAAAATAGTGCTAGATGGATCCAATGAGCAGCTATTGAATAATGAAGATGTGAAAGAGTTTTATCTTGGTGGCGGCAAAGAAAAGCGTAAGAGTTTTAAAAACTTGAAATCTTATAAGCGCCGTAAACGCTGGTTGTAATAAGGAGCGATACCCATGTCATTTTTTAGTGCACAAGAACAACAAGCTGCGACGCTAAGAGAAGCGACGTTAATGTCTCGCTTGAGCGATTTTTTATGTTTTGCTCAGGAGTCATCTGATTATTATCACCGCGTGTTAGCTAATATCGACCTAAGCCAAATCAACTCTCGCTCAGCACTGGCTGCGCTGCCGATCACTCGAAAGTCAGATTTGATTAAGCTTCAAGCGGCAAATATGCCGTTTGCGGGTATGGTACCGAATATGAGTGGCGTGGGGAGGGTCTTTCAGTCGCCAGGGCCAATCTATGAGCCGGAAGCCGATGGCCACGATTGGTGGCGCATGGGGCAAGCATTTTTTGCTGCAGGGTTTAGGGCGGGTGATTTGGTACAAAACTGTTTGTCTTATCATCTTACACCCGGTGGGTTTATTATGGACTCTGGTGCTAAAGCCTGCGGTTGTAGTGTGATCCCCGCAGGCCCTGGGCAGACCGAAATGCAGCTCGATATCATTCATAATTTACAACCTAACAGTTACTGCGGCACGCCTTCATTTCTTAAAATATTGCTAGATAAAGCTAAGCTTCAGCAGCAAGGACCATTGCCTTTTAGTAAAGCGTTAGTGACTGGGGAGGCGCTGACTCCCGCGCTTAAAGCCGTTTTTGACGAGGCTGATATTGAGGTTAAACAGGCGTATGCCACCGCTGATATTGGCTTAATTGCCTTTGAGAGTGTTGCTGATGCGGGTTTAGTCGTGGCTGAAGATATTATTTTGGAAATTGTCAGGCCGGGCAGTTTAGCGCCAGTCAAACGAGGTGAAGTGGGAGAGGTGGTGATCACCAGTTTTAACCCAAACTATCCATTAATTCGTTTTGCGACTGGCGATCTAAGTGCGCAGTTAGACAGCCCAAGTGACTGTGGCCGCACCAATATGCGGATCAAGGGCTGGCTTGGGCGCGCCGACCAAACCACTAAAGTCAAAGGCTTGTTTATACATCCTGAGCAGGTTGAACGAGTCCGGCTTTATCATAGTGCCATCAAGCGTGTGAGACTGGTGGTCTGCAGTGAAAATGACAATGACAAGATGTGCCTGCTGTGCGAAGTGGATGATAATGTACGGCTTAACATTGACATTGTGGCGATTCAACAATCGATTCGCGCGGTGACACAACTCTCTAGCGACGTTAGCTTAGTCGCTATAGGCAGTATGCTGGACGACGGTATTGTGATTGAAGATCAACGTTAATGGTTTGAAGGCACTGCAGAAACAAAAACGCCGATGAATCATCATCGGCGTTCTACTGTCGCTAGTTTAGCTATTTCAAATTGAGGTAGCTAAATGAACATAAGCTAAATTACCCTAACTTAATGAGAGAAAGCTTAAGCTTGTTGCGCTTTTAAGAACTCAACAATTTGCTCGAATGGCACTTCTTGCTTCTCACCAGTACGACGATTTTTATACTCGAATACACCGTTATCAATGTTACGGTCGCCGATAACAACCACATTTGGCAAGCCAATCAGTTCCATATCAGCAAACATCACACCCGCACGCTCTTTACGGTCATCAAACAAGACTTCTATACCTGCGTCGGTTAAGTCTTGATAAAGCTTTTCAGCGCTATCTTTAACACGGTGAGATTTGTGCATGTTCATTGGTAAAATACCGACGGAGAACGGTGCAATAGCTTCTGGCCAAATAATACCGCGATCATCGTGGTTTTGCTCAATAGCTGCTGCAACCATGCGGCTCACGCCAACACCGTAACAACCCATTAGTAAGGTCTTAGACTTACCATTGTGGTCGAGTACGTTAGCGTGCATCGCTTCAGAGTAGTTGTTGCCCAACTGGAAGATATGGCCGACTTCGATACCACGAAGCAGGGCAATAGTGCCTTTACCACATGGGCTAGGTTCACCTTCGATGATATTACGCAGATCAAATGCTGGTGCCTCTGGTAGATCACGTTCCCAGTTGATACCAAAGTAATGCTTATTATCTTGGTTAGCACCGGCGCCAAAGTCACTCATTACTGCGACGCTGTGGTCGATAAATACTGGAATATTAAGACCTACAGGCCCAATAGAACCAGGACCTGCGCCAATCGCTTTACGGATATCAGCTTCATCGGCAAATTCAAATGGAGCCAGTACCGCATCAATCTTTTCAGCTTTGACTTCGTTTAAATCATGATCGCCACGAACAACAACCGCCACTAACGGCGCTTCTTCTGTTGCGCCTTTAACGATAAGTGTTTTAACTGTTTTCTCAATCGCAATGCCGTGTTGTTCAACGAGCTCGGTAATGGTTTTAGCATTCGGAGTGTCTACAAGCGTCATCTCATTGGTGGCTACTTGACGAGTGTCTGTTGGCATTGGTGTTTCACATTTTTCAACGTTGGCTGCGTAATCGCTCTCAGTTGAGTATGCGATTAAGTCTTCACCACTATTAGCCAAAACATGGAACTCATGTGATGTGCTGCCACCGATGGCGCCAGTGTCAGCCATTACAGGGCGGAAAGCTAAGCCTAAGCGGGTCAAAATGTTGCTATACGCTTGGAACATAGACTCATAAGTCTCGTCCATGGTTTCTTGATCTAAATGGAAAGAATAAGCGTCTTTCATCAAGAATTCGCGTGAACGCATCACGCCAAAGCGTGGACGAACTTCGTCACGGAATTTAGTCTGAATTTGGAACAAGTTCAGGGGCAGTTGCTTGTAAGAGTTAACCTCTTTACGCACGATATCAGTGATCACTTCTTCGTGAGTTGGGCCCAAAACGAAGTCACGGTTATGACGGTCTTGGAAGCGCAGTAGCTCGGGGCCAAACTTTTCTAAGCGACCAGATTCAACCCAAAGATCCGCAGGTTGAACCATAGGCATAAGGATCTCAACCGAACCGGCCTTGTTCATCTCTTCGCGAACGATAGCTTCAATTTTACGCAGTACACGTAAACCTGTCGGCAACCAGCTGTATAAGCCTGATGCATTACGACGGACCATGCCCGCACGTAACATTAACTGGTGACTAACTACTTCTGCATTAGCCGGTGTTTCTTTTTGAGTTGATAGCAGGTACTTGCTTACGCGCATTACCGAGTGTCCGAAATTGAGTTGAATGGGCGCCATTTTATCACTTGTTGAAGTGATGTCACCTACCCATTTCGACATTCGTTAAAATTGTTGAGTTTCACTAATAATACAGTCGATAAACGCAAATGTTTTAACTGAAATAAGCTTTAATATTAGAGATATATAGCATGTGTCACATTTGCTGTGATGAGTACAGTATTGACACAGTGTTAGCGTGAAAATTTTTTTAACTGTAATGGTATTAAATAATATCCAAAGACAGGCTTGATTATTTAGTTTAAGAGCTTGTTAATTAACGTGATTTAATTTAACGTATTTGTAATCTCTAGAGTGAGCATTTGTGGCGTCAGCGTTGTTGCTGATTAAAGTGGAATTAGGCATTTTATTTTTTGCTTATCACCATTAATGGCAGTTCGCGGCAATTCAAGTGTTTTAAAACGGGTGTTGTGGACTGCAAAGAGTCTTACCGTGACCCGTTTGGATGGCTTTGGTCGTTTTATGAGATATTGTGATATACGTATTTGCTCAATATTGAGTGTAGAAATTTATAACAACAAGGAAAGTCCACAATAATGGATTATTTTATTGGAGCTTTAAAGAAGTACGCAGATTTTTCAGGGCGCGCAAGACGAACTGAATTCTGGATGTTTATTTTGTTTTATATGATTTTTAGTTTCCTACTGGGTATTATTGACTCTTTACTGGGTCTTGGCGTGCTAACATTTATCTTCTCGCTTGGATTACTCATCCCTTCGCTAAGTATCGGCGCGAGGCGACTTCATGATACTGGCAGAAGTGGCTGGTGGCAGTTGATTGGGATTATTCCTCTGATTGGTCTTATCGTATTGATAGTTTTCTATGTACAAGACAGTCACGATGAAAACAGCTACGGTGATAACCCTAAAGGTGTTGCTGCAAGCTAAGCGATAGCATTACTGTTTATCTCGTTTTAAAGGCCGAGTTCAGCAATGACTTGGCCTTTTTTTCTCATAAGAATAATGGAATGTTCATTTAAAAATAGAACAAAGTCATCGTCAAAATATTTTAAATCGAATTTATATTGAACCTATAAAGCTTGCTATCAGACTTGCTGCTTTTCTGCTTTTCTGCTTTTCTGCTTTTCTGCTTTTCTGCTTTTAGTGTTTAGTCTGGACAAGTTAAACAATACCTTTATTTTGCGGCTTTCATGATTTAAATCGATATCACTCTCTGGTTGGGCATTTTTAATATAGGGTAGAATGATTGAGCATGGGTTAAAAATTAATGAACAACGTAGATTATTTTTTGGTTAACTTACAAAGGGGAGTGAGTCGGCTCATTTGGTGAACTTGACTTATAAGTGTTGCTGAATTTATTCAACAACCTAGCTTAAATTACAAGATCTAAATAGCTTTGAACTGGTCAGGTATTTATTGAAATAGATAAAAACAGCTGCTAGTTAAAGTCTTTGCCTAGCTGGATGCTGGACTGAAATCAGCTCCACTCATCATACTCTTTGGACCATGGTATTTTACCAGAGCGATTACCACTCAGCGCTTACATCTGCTTACTTGCGGGTTACACTCGGTTACACTACAAAACTAAGCTCAGTGATAGCCTAGCCTCTTTAGCCATTACGGTGTTTTATTTCTGTATGAAGAGTCGAGAAGAACATATTAATCCTTTGTATTATTTACTGAGTAATATTAGCGTTAATCAGCTGGTTTGTATTACTGCATTATATTTTACCTTAGTATTTAACTTTCCATTTTTAAAAGAAGTTTGGGCTGTTGTAACAGCGCTGCCTGAATATAATCTCGGTTTCTTATATAGCATACCTCTACTGGTTTTTTGTCTATGTATACAGGTTATCAATCTGCTTAGCTTAGGCGGTCATCGATACTTGTTAAAGCCAGTGCTTATTACGTTGCTACTGCTATCTTCATTAGCGTTTTATAGCAGGCAAACTTATGGTGTAGTGTTTGATTACGGTATGGTACAAAACTCATTGCAGAGCCATAGCTCAGAAGCCATGATGTACCTCAATCAGTATTCGGTGCTGTTCTTCTTGCTGAGTGGGCTATTACCAGCCATTTTGATTGCTCGTAGTGACGTCCATTATTTGTCGATGGGTAGAAATGTGGCCCATAGTGTAAAGCTGAGCCTCATCAGTCTCGTTACTATAGTGATGATTGCTTACTTGTATTATCCCAATTACGCCTCTGTTGGGCGCAATAATAAATTTCTGCAGAAGTCCTCTATCCCCTTTCAATATCTAGTCGCAACAGGTAAATATGCACGCGACCATTATTTTTCGACCCCACTTGAATTTAAGTTACTAGATAGTGAACCAAAACTGCATAATCAACATGCTGGAGCTAAGCGGGTTCTTGTGATGCTAGTGGGCGAAACGGCGAGGGCAGATCACTTTTCACATAATGGCTATTCAAAACAAACTAACCCGTACACTCAAGTGCAACCGGTGACCTCATTCAAAAACATGTACTCCTGTGGTACTGCAACTGCGGTGTCAATTCCCTGTATGTTTTCTGCATTAAGCCGAGAGGAATACGATCACAATAAAGCGAACTCACAGCAAAATTTACTCGACTTAGTCTTACTGGCTGGAGTTGATGTGTTGTGGGTGGATAATAATGGCTGTAAAGGGGTATGTGAGCGAGTACCAACAGTGACCATCGACGTTAAATCAGACTCGCCACTGTGTGATGGTGATTACTGTTTCGATGAAGCATTACTGGCTCCACTAGAGAATAAATTGCAAAATCTAACGGCTAATACTACTTTGATAGTGTTGCATATGATGGGGTCTCATGGTCCTACTTATTATAAGCGTTATCCTGATAATCAACGTATATTTAAAGATGATTGCCCACGCAGTGATATCCAAAATTGCAGTACAGCGACGTTAATTAATACTTACGATAATACCATCGCTTATACCGATTGGGTGATCTCAAAGGTGATAGATAAGCTAAGTGGATTACCGATTAACACTGAATCGGCAATGTTATATGTCTCTGATCATGGTGAGTCGCTTGGTGAAAACGGGGCATATTTACATGGTTTTCCTTATGCATTGGCACCGGAATCGCAAAAACATGTACCCTTGTTAACTTGGTTTGCCGAGCCAATGAAAGTTGATACTAAGTGTCTAACAAAAAACGCAGAGCAAAATGAGTTTAGCCACGATAATATCTTTCATAGCATGTTAGGTCTATTGCAGGTCAGCTCTAGTGTGTATCAGGAGTCACTTGATCTATTTTCATCCTGCAAGGGAAAGAGCATGATGAGAGTTGCAACTGGAGATTCGGCAATTAAGCAATAATTGCCGAGCTGGAATTCTCTGAAAAGCGAGTGCCAACGGCTTAGTTTTTGTCTCGTCTATCTCCAATCACTCTTGCTGGATTACCTGCCACAATGGCGTACTGGGCAACATCTTTAGTCACAACTGCGCCCATACCAATGACAGCGTGATTACCTATAGTGACACCATCAACAATGCCTGCTTGAGCCCCTATCCACACATCATTACCAATCACTACGCCTTTGGAGTTTGAGGCTTGTTGATAAATGGGGGTGTCGGGCGCCATACCGTGATTAAAGGCATAGATAGTGACATTGTTAGCGATACGAGTTTGGTTGCCGATGGTGATACCATGACGGCCGCCATCGAATGAGCAACCGTGATTGATAGCCACTTCATCACCCAAGGTTATTGGACCATGTAAAAAGCTGTCGGCGGCAATCATGCATTGCTTACCCATTTCGATATTGCGGCCAGGTTCGGCAAACAGGTTTGCCTCTGGCGCAATAAAGCAGTTATCAGCTATCGAGATTGTTTCTACGGCGCAAAAATGTGTTTGCACCTCATCTTGCCAAGGTTTAGCCCATAAAAGGTGTTTCTCTTTTAACGAGAAATACAGCCACGGCATATAAGACAGGCGTTTCTTATGTTGTGTTCGATAATCTGGTTTATCAACTGAGTTAGTGCTGGCTAAAAGGCTGCTCATGCTTACAGTCCCACTTGAGAGGGGCGTAACGCTAGCACTTCTATACTATCGTCGATTACTTTCCATAAGATATCTAAATCATATAGCGCGACTTGATACAACTTAGGATCGGCTTTGGCCTTCTTATACGCTGGGCGAGGGTCTTGTGCTAATACGCCTTCAATAAGCTCTGCTAGGCGCGGATATGCGGGATTTTGCTGATATTGCTCAAGTTGTTGTTGGGCTGTTTCGCAAAATGTCACACTTGCCAACTTTGGTGCTTCTTGGGCTATGCCGCCGTGTGCGTCATCAATCGCATCAGAGAAGGGAATATAGGGTTTTATATCGACAATAGGGGTGCCATCGAGCAAGTCCATGCCTGAGATCTCAAGTCTGACTTTACCATTGTCAGTATGTACCGCATGCAGCTTCACCACCGATTGACCGATGCCATTTGGCCTAAAGGTTGATCGTGTGGCAAATACTCCCAGCTTTTCATTACCGCCCAATCTTGGCGGACGAACGGTGGTTTTCCAGCCCTGAGCTAAGTTCTCATGAAAACAAAACAGCAACCACACATGAGAGTACTGCTCTAGCCCTCTAACTGCATCAACTTGATTAAAAGGGGCGGCAAGTTCAACAAAACCACGTGCTGCGGACACTAAGCCTGGTTGGCGTGGAATGCCAAATTTTTGTTTATAAGGCGTTCGGCAATACGCGACAGCTTGGATTTGGTTAGTAAAGGACATTGGTTACTCTTAGTTTGAGGCGCGGCTATTTTGGGACGCTGGTGGTGGTAATTGCTTGGCCAACACAAAGAGCACTGGTGACACAATTTTGTGTCGATGCTTCGATTAATAGGCAATTTTTAATGATCAAACCATTAGCGTGTTTATCGGCAGCTGCGCGGCGAGCTAATGTGCGCGCTTCAGCGATAGACGCGGGGGCATCGTTTTTACCCATTTGGCAGGTTTCACCTTCAACTAGCCCTTTAATTTCATATGGGCCTCTAGGTTGAACACTTCCTTCATAGACGGTGACATCAGAGGCTTTAAAATAGTCATTAATCGCATCACTATCGAGGTTACTGTTGAAGGCATATTCACCCGCACAAGCGCTGAGTAAAAGGATGAGAGATGCAGGAAGTAGGTATTTCATAATGATTGCCTGTTATATGAGTTGCTGGGGCCAGTGAAAGGCATTGATATAAAAGCCTAACATTAAAAATGGTGTTCAAAAAAGTGCCCATAAAGAGCACTTTTCTATCGAACTATCTTGCTAGCGCTATAAGTTTGAAATTCTAGCGCTTTAGGTACTTTTGATAAAGCTGTTGATGACGATTATTTAAATCAATTTTACGACCATCAATGTACACCGACTCTATTGCGGCTTGCATTGGATCTAATATGTCGCCAGTGGCGAGAATAATATTGGCCTTAAACCCGGGAGCAATCGCGCCCATGTCATCGATACCGAGTATTTTTGCGGCATCAAGTGTGATGCTTTGTAGCGCTTCTGACTTGGTTAATCCATAAGCAACAGTCTGGCCTGCTGCAAAAGGTAAGTTACGGCTGTTCCAGTCAGATGAGAAACCAAGTGCGAATGGAATATTGGCTTGCTTAAGCAGCGCAGGGATCTTAAAGGCAAGATCAATCGGCTCATCCTTACGCTTAGGCAAACTTAAGGTCTGGGTGTAAATAACCGAGGCATTAACCTCACTTAACGCATCCGCTAATCGCCACGCATCATATCCGCCAACTATCACTATCTTAAAGCCATAGATTTTGCTTAATGCAATCGCTTCCTCTATCTGTTTTTGTGACTGAGCATGGACAAACAACTGTGCATTACCCTCAAAAAGAGGTGTTAATGCTTGCCAGCGTAGGTCAGTTTTAACAATCTTTCCCGCTTTCAGCGCCAGTTGATAACGGTGAGCATCGCTAAAGGCACTGTGCACCTTGTCGACACGCTTACTGAGATCATCTAGCTGCTCTTGACGCTTGTCAGCATCAGATGAGAGCCAACGAATATGTGGCCAATAGAGGTGGAACTGTTTATTGGTGTTTACCAGCGCATCTTCGATAGTCCAGCTATCCATAGAAACAAGTGCTGACTGACCTGCAAGCCCATCACCTTGTGGTACAATTTGAGCGTGTGTAATACCGTTAACCCGAACGGTGGGGATGATCTCCGAGTCGGGATTAAACGCCGTTATCGCTTCAAGTTGTGGGTTGATAAAGCCAACTTCATAAGCATCGTTACTTGGGCGCATCATCTCAATTTCAATTAGCCCCATAGTGGTATCAAGCGCAATAAGACCGGGATAGATGTGCTTATTAGTCGCATCAATAACAACCGCATTGGCGGCTAAAGCCGCCGTTGCTGACGACGCTTTGCCTGCTTCGGTTGCTGTCTCCGTTGTATTTGTGGTCTCTATTGCTGCTGGCGTAGCCAATTTTTGACCTACCGCCACAATTTTTCCGTCGGCGACAAGTACGTCTGTGTGCTCGAGTGAGCCATGAATAACCGAATGAACGGTGGCATTAGTAAAAAGCATCGCGCCACTTTCCTTTGGGGCAGGAAGCATATCGTGGGCATAAACCGCGCTGCTAAGGATACACGCGCTGACAACACTAAGCAGTGAATAAGCGTGTTTAGTGGATTGAGTAAACATCATTACAGTGTTCCTTGTGCAGTTTGTTGCCAAGCATTGAAATGGGTATCGCAGTGCCATTCTGGTTCTGTTTGCTCAGTACTGGGTTCACCCTGTTTGTGGGCGTCATCGCTAAGCAATACTTTTTGAATTAAGGCGGCGCGCTCTTTTTCAACTGCAATTTGAGCCAGTTTATCTTGCTCACGGCTAAAGTAACGACGGCCTTCAATCCAAGTTGATTCCACTTTGGCGTAAACCGACAAGGGTGAATCGCTCCAAAGTACGATATCAGCTTGCTTACCTTCGACGAGTGAACCGACTTTTTCATCAATGCCAAGCTGTATTGCAGGATTAATGGTGACCATTTTCCAGGCATCTTCTGCTGCCATACCGCAATACATCATCGATTTAGCGGCTTCTTGGTTAAGTCGACGCTGCATCTCATAATCATCAGAGTTGATGCTAGTGAGTACGCCTTTGTTTTGCATTAAACAGGTATTTTGTGGAATGGCGTCATAAACCTCAAATTTATAAGCCCACCAATCAGAAAAGGTCGATGCATAAGCGCCATGTTTAGCCATTTCGTCAGCGACTTTGTAGCCTTCAAGAATATGAGTGAAGGTACCGACTTTAAAATTGTAAGCTTCAGCGAGCCTGATAAACATCAAGATCTCAGATTGCACATAAGAGTGAATATGTACGCTACGCTTCTGCTCTAGCACTTCCGCGATAGCTTCTAAGCGGTAGTTGTATTGCGGCGCAACAGTACGTCGGCGCTCGCTAGATCGCATATTTTTATAATCTTTTTGTGCTTTTCGGTAGGCTAAAGCTTCGTTAAAGGCTTCACTAAAGAGTGATTTAACCCCGATGCGGCTTTGTGGGAAGCGACGATTAAATTTATCTCCCCAGTTACTCTGCTTTACGTTTTCACCTAACGCGAACTTAATACTGGCTGGGGCACCGGCAAATTTTAGCTGGTCAGCGTTATCGCCCCACTTAAGTTGAATAACCTGTGCTTGGCCACCAATAGGGTTGGCGCTACCGTGTAAAATTTGTGCTGTGGTCACGCCGCCAGCAAGACCACGGTAGATGGCTATATCGTCGGGGTTGATGACATCGCCAATCCTCACTTCAGAGGTGATAGCATCGGTGCCTTCATTGGTGCCGCCATTAAGCGCAATATGCGAGTGCTCATCAATGATCCCTGCCGTTAAGTGCATACCGGTGGCATCAATCACTTGGTAACCCGACGGTGTACGCAGTTGACTGCCTATCTCTTCGATACGGCCTTTGGAGATAATTAAGTCGGTATTTTGTAGCACACCGCTTTTATCGGATGTCCAAATCGTGGCATTCTTTATATGAAGTTTGTCTTGAATTGGCTGTTGTTGTAGACCGTAAGCTACATTAGGTGATGTTTGCTTGGCTATTTGACTCAGCGCAGTTTGTTGCTCTTTTTGCGGTTCTGCGTCATCGATAACGGGCTCAAGTTTGCTTCCACCAAAGGGGATAGTTTGGCCATGACTGTCCAGTAGGCGACCACGCAGACCTGCTTCATCAAACCACAATGTAAAGCGGCTAATACCACTTATTCCGGCGTCAGTTAAATCTGCGCTGAAAGTCATTCGACCTTGATTAAAGTTAACATCGCTGAGGGTTATTTCTTTTTCGCCGCTTGATAACGTGCCGCTTAAACTGGGATCTTGTCCAATGTTAAGATCAAAGGTGAGTTCGTTGATTTGCAATTGGTAAGGCTGAGCAAGCATGGCAAGATCACGATTGATAAGTTGACGCTCTTCACCTTGTAACCAGATACTGGTTATTTTACCATTTTCAAATACGTTGCCATTACTAATCACCAAGTCCGCCATGAACCCGGGTTTTAATTGCCCCACCATATTGCTAATGCCCGCAATTTCAGCCGCTTCTGTTGTGAGTGCTGCAAGGGCGGTTTCTTCATCTAAGCCGCGCTCTATTGCTTTTTTTAGTCGTGGCCAGAACGTGTCTGACTCAATCCCATACTGCGTTAATGCAAAAGGCACATCCGCTTTTGAAACTATCGCAAGGTTACTTGGTGCGCTTTCCCAATGTCTTAATGCCGCTAAACTGACATCTCGCGAGCTGTCACTGTCACCGATTGTCGGAGCGGCTGGGTAATTTAACGGCAGCACCAAACTATATGGATAAGATTTTAGTTCATCAATTCTGGCATATTCATGACCATTACCAAGTAGGCTACCTTTTACATTTTGTTCATTTAATAACCTGGCCGCTCTTATTTGACTATTTAGATTTTTGGTCTGAAATATAAAGCTTTGTTCTTCAAGACCCGCCAGACGCTCTAATGCAATGTTAAACTCAATGTTGTTAGTGGTATTGGAACTCTTACCTATATTGTCGTTATACCAACGAGCATCTGAAAACGTTTGTCTAATAAGGGCCATACTTCCCATTAATGACTGAGGGTAGTCTTGAATAGAGGTTCCCTTATCAAATGCCATAAATTGGTTTGTTTTAGCCTTGTATATAATATCGTTTGCTTTTTTGTCTGCTAAAGATAAGCTGACTCCACGGCCTCTAAAAATGCCATCTAAATAGCTAGATTGGACACTTGTAAAGCCATTGTTAATCCATTTCCCCGCTTGCTCTTTATCTGGATACACATAATTGAACCATTCTTTTTCTGAATGAATCGCGCCATTCTCTGCGTTACCCCCAATGCGTTTTATTTCATAAACCGGATCACTGCTATCTCCACTTTCTGCTTCATACTCGATGGCATATTCAGTAAATGGGTCAATGAAACCTGGATAGATAATATGACCTGCTAAGTTAATTTCGAGCGCACCTTCGGGAATGTCATTATCTTTGATAATCGACTTGATTCGATTATTTTCAATTAACAGTGTGGCATCTTTCAGTATTTCACCGGGTTTAAGCATAAGGGTTGCATGACTTAATGCGGTGATTTTTGGTGTGTTATCGGTCAATTGGTCATTGGCTAGTGCGCCATGACTGGTTAACGCACTAAGTAGAGCGACAAGGGCTTTTATTTTATGATTATGCATTATCGTACTTATGTTTGTTAGAAGAGTAGGGGGGAAGTGTGAGAATACCTTAACTTAATAGCAATTACTAAGCGGTAATTGTAACGTCGAATGTAATTACGTGATGAGTATTAACAAAAAAACCCAGCAAGCGCTGGGTTTTTATAGGAAGTAAATGGAAACTTATATAAGAAAGTCTTCCATTGTGCGACCTTTTTCTAATTCATTCTTGAATACGGTTGGCATACGTCCTTGGCCAGTCCACTGAACCATTTCACCATTGACTTCAATTTGGTATTTAGCTGGACGTGGAGCACGTTTCTTAGGTGCTGCTTTAATGCCTACACCACCAATATCGTCAACTGATAAGCCAATCGCTTCCATTTGCTGACGAATTTCTTCAATTTTAGCATTACGTTCAGCCATTGCTTCACTTTCTGCTTCAGCTTGAGATGCTTTTTCTTCGATAATTTTTTCGAGCTTTACACCAAGATCTTTTAACTCTTCAAGAGATAACTCTTTAACCGCAGCTTTAAAACGACGACCGTGGGTCAATATATCTAAAAATTCGTTCATAGTGATAGATGTCCAATTAAGATAGAAAAGTATTTTTATATTCTGTCACAAATAATAGGAACTATTTCGATAAGGATCAAATAAAATTTCAATTTAATTGAGAATAAAATATATTAATTAAGATTAATTTGTAATAACAGTGATTATATTTCTCAAATGTTATCAATATCGGTCAATTACTGCTTATCTATTTAGATTAATGTGAACAGTCGTTCGGCTGCATGTTGACGTTAACGTCAACAGCACGTAAAGTAACTCTAATTTCTGTAATAGTTGCTTTGATATATAAGTAGCTATTCGCATAATCCCGTTCATTAAGCGACGTAAGAAGGAAGCCCTATGAAAGTATTGGTGCCAGTAAAACGTGTCGTCGATGCCAATGTAAAGGTCAGGGTTAATGCTGACAATACGAGTATCGATACCGCAAACCTAAAAATGGCGATTAACCCGTTTTGTGAGATTGCAGTAGAAGAAGCCGTTCGTTTAAAAGAAGCGGGAAGTGCTTCTGAAGTGATCGTCATGAGTATTGGCCCAAAAGCTTCGCAGGAGCAATTGAGAACCGCGCTAGCATTAGGTGCTGATCGCGCTATTCATATTCTGACTGATGAAGACCTTGTGCCTTTGTCTGTGGCTAAGCTTATACATGCGGTACAGAAAAAAGAGCAAGTCGACTTAGTTATTTTGGGTAAGCAATCCATCGATAGCGATAACAATCAAACAGGTCAAATGTTAGCGGCTATTGGCAAAATGCCACAAGCAACGTTTGCCTCTGAAATCAAGATGAATGCAGACCAGCTTACGGTCACTCGCGAAGTTGACGGTGGCCTGCAAACATTGATGCTACCTTTACCTGCAGTGGTTACTGCCGACCTACGTTTAAATGAACCTCGTTACGCAAAATTGCCTAACATCATGAAAGCTAAACGTAAGCCACTTGAAACACTGACTCCTGCAGATTTCGATGTGACCTTAAAGTCTCACCAGACAGTCCTTAAAGTGACTCCGCCCGCTGAGCGTAGCGCGGGTGTGATGGTGTCTTCTGTAGAAGAGTTGGTTGAAAAGTTAAAGAATGAAGCGAAGGTGATCTAATGGCAATTTTAGTATTAGCAGAACACGATAACGCCAGTTTAAAACTGGATACCGCTAAAGTGGTTGCTTGCGGTCAAGCGATTGGTGGCGACATTGATGTATTAGTCATCGGTCACAACTGTAATGATGCGGTGAGCAGTGCACAACAGCTCAATGGCGTACGCAAAGTCTTAGTTGCCGATGCTGCCGTTTATGCCAACGGCCTGGCAGAAAATACTGCCGATGTAGTCACTGACGTTGCAGCTGACTATGAGCATATTCTTGCTGCGGCATCAAGCCATGGTAAAGATGTATTGCCGCGCGTTGCAGCTTTACTCGACGTTAACCAGCTTTCAGAAGTGATCGCAGTGGTGAGCAGCGATACGTTTGTCCGCCCTATCTATGCGGGTAGCGCGTTAGCCACAGTCCAGAGCTTGGATGACAAAAAAGTGATGACGGTACGCTCAAGTGCATTTGATGCGGTTGCAAGCGATGGTAGTGCAGAGCTTGTGACACTGACACAAGAGGTTGCACCTCAAGTTGAGTTTATCTCTCAAAGCCTAACGGTATCAGAGCGCCCTGAATTGGGTAATGCTTCTGTTATCGTGTCTGGCGGCCGAGCAATGGGCAACAGTGAGAACTTTGGCATCCTAGAGCAACTTGCTGATAAATTAGGGGGTGCACTGGGTGCATCACGCGCTGCAGTCGATGCAGGCTTTGTACCTAACGATCTGCAAGTGGGTCAAACAGGTAAAATTGTTGCACCAGACTTGTACATTGCTGTCGGTATTTCGGGTGCTATCCAGCATCTAGCTGGCATGAAAGATTCAAAAGTGATTGTGGCTATCAACAAAGATCCAGAAGCGCCTATTTTTCAGGTTGCTGATTATGGATTAGAAGCGGATCTATTTGAAGCGGTTCCACAGCTTTTAGAACTGCTGTAACTCATTAGCCATTATAGCCGTGACAAACTAATAACCGCCAAGTTGTTTTCAATAGGTTGCTAGGCTGTTATCGGTCATGTGTTCGAGTTGGTAATATTTGCGATCTGTGTCACGATAAGCGGCTTTAGGGTAGCATCCCTAAAGCCGCTTATGTTTTTATGTCACTCACGTTAATTAGCTCAGTCTATTTAACGTCCTTAGAAGTAGAGGTGCATTCAATATTAGTACCAATAAGTAGGGTGATGCCTATGACTTGTTGAGAAAGGATTTGATGCCGAAGTGACATAGCATATCGAGGCTTGTTGCTGGGGCTGTTACCAAATAGGAACAGCACTGCCATAGTATTTCTTATCGGGAAGATAAGAAGATTTTATATTGATGTCGAACATTAATATTACTGTGGAGCGCTACTGATAGGACAGGTGTAATCAGCTCTCAATGCTATATCCCACCAGTTCAGTCGGCCTCCATTCGTACTTAACGAAGATAATAATTAAATGACAATTTTAAGTTATGCCGATTCGGCACTTTCGTTGCTGCCTCCGGTAGTGGCAATTGTACTGGCGATGTTAACCCGTCGTGTTTTACTTTCTCTTGGGGTGGGGATCCTACTGGGTGCGCTACTGCTGACAGATTTCTCTGCCGCAAACACTGCCCAATACGTGGGCACAAAAGTCATGTCGCTGGTGTGGGACGATGGCGCACTCAACAGCTGGAACCTATATATTATTGGCTTCCTGATTGTGCTTGGAATGATCACCGCACTCATTACCGTGAGCGGTTCGGCTCGGGCGTTTGCCGAGTGGGCACGTAAGCATATCCGTAATAAGCGTGATGCCAAGCTATTAACCATGTTCCTTGGTTGTGTGGTGTTTATTGATGACTACTTTAATAGCTTAGTGGTGGGTAGCGTCGCAAGACCGCTAACAGACCGTTACTATATCTCGCGTAGTAAGCTTGCTTATCTACTGGATTCAACGGCTGCACCTATCTGTGTGATATCTCCAGTATCGAGCTGGGGCGCGTACATTATTGCCTTGATTGGTGGCATATTAACAGCACATGGATTTACTGATACAGGACATTTGAGCACGTTTGTACAGATGATCCCGATGAACTTCTACGCTATTTTCGCGTTATTACTGCTACTGTGTGTCGCACTAATGGGACTTGATATCGGTCCTATGCGTCAACATGAGCTTAATGCACAAAAAGGTAGCCTTTATGATGAATCTAAAGGATTACCACCTGGTGCTAGCTCTGGATTACCAGAAGCTGATACGGGTAAAATCATCGGTTTGTTTTTGCCTATTACGGTACTGGTGTTTGCCACATTCTACTTTATGGTCAGTAGTGGTGGTGATGCGCTTGCCGCTAAAAACGAAACTTTCAGCCTGATTGGCGCGTTTGAAAATACTGACGTTGGCTCATCACTATTCTTTGGTGCTTTAATTGGTTTAGCCGTGACGCTAGCGCTTATTATTTACCAAGGTGTAGATAAGAAGATGATCGTTAAAGGCTTGGTCGAAGGCATTAAGTCTATGCTGCCAGCAATCTATATATTGGTATTTGCCTGGACGATTTCAGGCGTTATTGGTCAGCTTGAGACTGGCAAGTATATGGCAAGTTTAGCGACCGGTAATATTCCGTTTGCGATGTTGCCAGCTGTCCTCTTTATCTTGGCAGGCTTAACAGCGTTCTCGACTGGAACGAGCTGGGGCACATTCGGTATTATGTTACCCATTGCCGCTGATATGGCGATGGGCAGTCATACGAGTATGATGTTGCCAATGCTTGCAGCTGTGCTCGCGGGCGCTGTGTTTGGTGACCATTGTTCACCTATTTCTGATACCACGATTTTGTCGTCAACCGGTGCAAACTGTCATCATATCGACCATGTGATGACGCAGTTACCTTATGCACTGATTGTCGCAGGTATTAGCCTAGGCGGTTACATCGTACTCGGTTTCACTGAATCAGTGTATGCCGGCTTATTGACCTGTAGTGTGCTGTTTGTGATTAGCGTGATAATACTGCGGATTAAATCTCGTCAGGGGATCACGGCTTAGCTAAGTGATAAGCCGTTAGTTTGTTGATTGCGCTTATCGTAAGGCATTAAAAAGCCGTTCTCAGTTGAGAACGGCTTTTTTGTGAGGACGATTTAAGCCTTAGTCGTTTAGGCCACGACGCTTAAGCAATGCTTCAGTGGTTGGCTCTTGACCTCTAAAGGCTTTGTAGGCATCCATTGGTGCAACAGTATTGCCGACCTCTCGAATAGTTTTTCTAAATTTCATGCCTATTTCACGATTCAATCCACCTTGGGTTTGCACGTAAGCAAAGGCATCTGCAGCTAGAATTTCACTCCACATGTAAGCGTAATAACTGGCTGAATAGCCGCCAGGAAACGCATGAGCAAAGTAGGTCGACTTATATCTTGGTGGTACCGCAGGCAAGTCGACGCCGTGCTTTTTAAGTGCCGCAGCTTCAAAACTGGCGACATCTTGCAGTGGCGCATCAGCTTTAAGTGAGTGCCACTCTAAATCGAGCAGGGCGGCTGACATATATTCAAGTGTATCGAAGCCTTGGTTGAAGCTACGCGATTTAAGCAACTTATTAAGTAGCTCTTCAGGAATAGGCTCGCCGGTTTCATAATGCTTGGCGTAGTTGGCTAACACCTTAGGGTGCGCAGCCCAATCTTCTTCGAAAGTTGATGGAAACTCAACAAAGTCACGTGAAACCGCAGTGCCCGAAAGCGTCGGGTAGGTGACTTTAGAGAACATGCCATGAGTGCCGTGACCCATTTCGTGGAACATGGTGGTGACTTCATCATAGCTAACAAAGGTCGGCTCGCCCGCGGGGGCTTTTTTAATGTTCATTACGTTAACCACAACAGGCTTGCTATTTAGCAGCTCAGATTGGGTCACAAACGAGCTCATCCAAGCGCCGCCACGTTTGCCTTCACGGGCAAAATAGTCGGCGTAGAAAATCGCTAAGCTAGTGCCATCTTCATCAAACATCTCATAGGCTTTAACATCTGGGTGGTATACCGGTAAGTCTGGACGCGGGGTTAAACTCACACCATAAAGCGCGTTAAGGGTGAAGAACACGCCGTCTTCTAACACGCGGTCAAACTCAAAATAGGGGCGAATAGCACTAGCGTCTAAGTCATACTTATCTTTACGCACAAGCTCGGCATAATAGGCCCAGTCCCATGGGGCAAGTTCAAAATCAGCGCCTGTTTTGCCTATCATGGCTTGAATGTCGGCAGCTTCTTTATTGGTGTTGGCAACAACGGCTGGCACCATAGAGCCGAACATCTTGTAAACGGCTTCTGGCGTTTTGGCCATTTGTGGCGCAAGGCGGTAATCAGCCCAGCTATCAAATCCAAGCAGTTCAGCGCGCTCTGCTCGCAGTTGCGCTAAACGAGCCACAAAAGAGGCCGTTTCGTTTTCGCCTTCAAGACCACGATTAGCTGAGGCTTGCCACACTTGCTGACGCAGTTCGCGATTGTCTAACTGGGTCAGCACAGGCTGACGCGTAGTGTTAGTGATATTGAGTTGATATTTACCGTCGTGGCCGTTAGCTTTAGCATCTGCCGCCGCGGCGCGAATCGCGCTATCAGATAAACCCGTAAGTTCAGCTTTATTGTTTACAACAATCGCAATCTCTTTGGTCAGTCTCATTAAGCGCTGAGCAAATTCATTGGTGAGCGTTGATTGTTCTTCGTTTAATGCGCGGATCTGCTGTTTTTGATTATCGTTGAGCTTAGCGCCCGCACGAACAAAACGCTGATAGTAAACCTCAACTAAGCGGTTAGCCTCTGCTGACAAGTTAAGATCAGCTCGGCTGTTATAGATACTCTCTACGCGAGTAAATAACGCTGGATTGAGATTGATATTATCTGAATGCGCTGCCATTTTCGGCGCCATGTTACCTTGTACTTGGCGTAACGTTGGGTTGCTGTTTGAGCCAGTCAGGTTATAGAACACTTTAGAGGTTCGGTTTAGCAGCTCGCCACTTTTCTCCATCGCAACGATGGTATTTTCAAATGTTGCAGCATTTGGGTTATTCGCTATTTCGAGGATCTCTTGATAATGCTCACTGATCCCTAGTTCGAGTGCTGGCGCAAAGTGCTCATCTTTAATCAAGCTAAAATCAGGTGCTTGGTATTGTAAGGCACTGGCTTGTAAGAAAGGATTCTGAGTCTGAATCATAGTCGCTGCCGTTGGATCATTTTTAGTCGTTGAACAGGCGCTTAATGCGAGCGTTGCAGTAATAGCGGCTGCGATGAGTGTTTTATGCATCGAGTGATAATTCCCTAATTATAGTTATTTTTTCTGATGAGTCTGTAAGTGACATTAGCAATTGTTTGTTAACTGATGCTTAAGAATGGGGGAATTGATTTTGTGTTTGGTGTCTTTCATGACGATAGATATGGATTTGAAAGGGTCATTTTGTATGGCAAACGCAGACTGGGGGGATGTGGTTAATCTTGCCCCAAATTATGTTGAGATAAGCGGGCTTTAAAATTGGTGTTAACTCGCTAGCTTGCCGCTATTGTCTAGACGGTTACGCTGCGTAGAGTGATAAAACCAGTGATAAACATAACGGATGATCAGCCTCACTATATCGTGGGTTGTGGATGATTTCTGTTAGCGAACAATGCTAGACTAACAACGAATTCATCCTTAAGGACTCTTGGTTTGGCGCAACTCTATTTTTATTATTCGGCAATGAATGCCGGTAAGTCGACTTCACTATTACAGTCTTCATATAATTACCGTGAACGCGGTATGAATACTTTAGTCATGACAGCGTCAATCGATAATCGATATGGTGTAGGTAAAGTGTCCTCGCGTATTGGCATTGAGACCGAAGCGCAAGTATTTGGCAGTGGTGATGATTTAACCAGTATGATCAGCACGGCTCACGATGAGCAAACGCTGCACTGTATTTTAATCGATGAATCTCAGTTCTTAAGTAAAGAGCAGGTCAAGCAGCTTACTTATGTGGTTGATATTCTGGATATCCCAGTGCTGTGTTATGGCCTTAAAACCGATTTCCAAGGTGAGTTATTTACGGGTAGCCAATACTTACTTGCATGGGCTGATAAGTTAGTCGAGCTGAAAACGATTTGTCACTGCGGTCGTAAAGCCAATATGGTGGTGCGTCTAGATGATGATGGCAAGCCAATGCGAGAGGGTGAACAGGTTGCTATTGGTGGTAATGAAAGCTACGAGTCGGTTTGCCGTAAACACTTCAGAGAGTTTATCTGGGATTAACCTCTTGTTGTTCTAACATCAATTGAGACCCTTTAGAAGCCAGTCGCTAACCGCCACTGGCTTTTTTGTTGTGTCTGTTTAAACATTTGTTAGCCATAAAAAAGCGGCAAGCTTTAAGGTTGCCGCTTATTGTTAGACTCACAAGGATTGAATCGCTATTCAATGTTCGCCGACGTCAGGATAACCAGCAAGGTTAGTCTACTAATCCACGATGCTTGAGTAGAGCATCTACGCTAGGTTTTCTGCCGGTAAATTTGATGTAGTCTTGCATCAAATCTTCACTGTTACCTTTAGAAAGTACATTATCGCGGAATTTGTTACCGTTCTCCAATGACAAACCGCCGTTATGGCTCATGTAATCGAATGCATCAGCGGCAAAGACTTCGGTCCATAGATAGGCGTAGTAACCCGCAGAATATCCACCAGCAAAAGCGTGGCTAAAGTACGCTGATTTATAACGCGAAGGCACCGGTGAAAAGTCGATACCGTGTTTAGCTAGCGCTTGATGTTCAAACTTTTCTACATCATCAATTTTAGTATCCACTGAAATTGAGTGCCATTCCATATCCAAAATAGCAGCAGCGAGGTATTCAGTGGTATCAAAACCCTTTCCAAACTTACTTGCCGCTAATACCTTAGACAACAGCGCGTCTGGAATAGGTTCACCGGTTTGATAATTCTTGGCATAGTTGGCGATAACCTGTGGATTGATAGCCCAGTCTTCATTGGCTTGGGATGGAAACTCAACAAAGTCGCGTGGGGTGGCTGTACCAGCCAAACTAGGGTATTTCACATCAGAGAATAAACCGTGAACGGCATGACCAAACTCATGGAACATGGTGGTCACTTCATCGAAGGTCATCAGGGTTGGGCCCGATGCGGGCTTTGGAATGTTGAGCGCGTTATAGACAACGGGTTTAGTGCCTAATAAACCGCTTTGCGTTACAAATTCATCCATCCATGCGCCGCCACTCTTTCCTTCTCGAGCATAGGGATCGAGATAGAAGATACCGATGGATGAATTATCTTTATTGAAAATCTCGTAAGCTGACACATCTTCATTCCACACGGGTAGATCTGTACGCGGTTTAACCGTAATGCCGTACAGCTTCTTCATCGCAAAGAACAAGCCATCGTTTAGTACACGGTTAAACTCGAAATAGGGAGTGACTAGACTCTGGTCTAGATCATACTTTTCTTTACGTACTTTTTCGGCAAAATAAGCCCAATCCCAGGGAGCAAGCTCAAATTCTGCACCGGTTTTAGCTATTTCGGCCTGAATATCGGCAGCTTCCTGCTTCGCTTTTGCAACTGCTTTAGGGGCTAAATCATCTAAGATGTTATACACGGCGGCAGGAGTCTTAGCCATTTGATCGGCAACGGTATAGGCCGCCCATGAGTCATAGCCTAACAGCGCCGCTTTCTCGGCATGCAGGTGCGATTGTTTAATAATATTGGGACCGTTGGTATCCATTGCACGATTTGAAGAGGTCTCCCATATACGCTGGCGCAATGCACGGTTATTGAGGCTAGAAAGAATAGGCTGGCGAGTGGTGTTGACTAGGGTGATTAAATACCCTTCTTTGCCTGCGTCTTTAGCTGCTTGTGCTAAGGTCGCGATTTCTGCGTTAGACAAACCATCGAGCTCGGCTTTATCGGTGACGATAACCACTTCATTTTTAAATGCGTTCATCACGTTTTTTGAAAACGCGGTAGTCAGGCTGGCCAGCTGGCCATTGAGGTCGCGCATTGTGGTTTTATCTGCATCTGATAACTTGGCACCAGCACGATCAAAATTCTGGTAGTAGAATTCCACTAAACGCTTATCCGTAGCGGATAATGTATTACGTGACTGATACACAGCTTCAACACGAGCAAACAGTTCGGGGTTTAGATAGATATTGTCCCAATGTGCCGATAACTTCGGGGCCAACTCTGCTTCTAAAGCTTGTACTTTATCGGAAGAGTTAACACTGGCAAGATTAAAGAACGTTTTAGAAACTCGAGTTAGTAAGCTGCCTGCTTTTTCCATCGCCACTATGGTGTTGTCAAATCCTGGCGCTTGCTTATTGTTCATTATTTTAGCAATGTCGGCATCATGGTCAGCGATCCCTTGGGTAAAGGCGGGAGCATAATCAGCGAAGGAGATTTGATCGAACTCTGGTGCTTGATACTGCAAACGACTCTGACGCATTAATACATTGCTCACTTCTACCTGTGTGTTACTGACTTCTGTTGCGTTCATAGCTGGTGGAGTAATATCTTTGCTTCCAGAGACTTCTGAACAACCTGTGATCGTTAAACTGGCCAAAATAGCCGTAGTGAGGATAGACTTACGCATGGAGATTCCCTTTGTGATAACGCACTGCATTTTATTGACTAATTGTTATGAGTAGCGAATACCACCATACCAAGTGGATCTAACTAACATCAAACTCAAATTTTAAGTTTCAATTAATATTGTGCTGTAATAATAGGAATAACTGTATTATTTTTTCATGCTAAGCAGTTTGAGACCGTTAGTTTAACAGGGCTTTAATTGTTAACGTTTTGCGTCACTTCGCTACCCTTGATATCGCATTGGATACAAGATGTTGATACACATCATATTAGCGACTCTCATTGAATTATCACTTTGGCAACATGTCGCCATAAATTATCTGATATACAAATAGTGGACTTTTGTTGTGACTCGTCATTCTTATTGCGGCGATAGCGACATTAAATTTTGTTCATTTTAAGAAGGGGTTAGGGGCTGTTGATCTTTCACGGTTGTTTTTGCCGCCGTTTATTGGCTATTTCGACAAGGTGGAGGCTATGTCGTTTAGTCATTCTCCACAAATAGCCTACAACACCGTAAAAATAGCCAAGAAGCGCGGCCCTTAGGGTTCGTTTCAATACTTTTAGTCTTTTATGACTAGAATGCATTACGAGCTTTTCACTTCGGTTGCTAAATCATCGCTCAAGCCTTGACCTAAAATCATTATTCTTTACGGGAAAGAGTCGAACAAAAACTAAGCTCGAAAGATCGACTGCCGCTAGCTATTGATGTTGGTTGTTTAGATTTCTTATTCTCATCGTTAGTTTTAAACAGCCTCACGCTGGGTAAAAGTTGGGTCTGGAGGCGTCTTTGCTCGTCAGTTTTGGTGTTGTTATGCCCCAGATTGGCGCATTACTGACGACTAAATTTGGACTGACTAGGCTGCTGGGCTTAAATTAGGGAAGGGTCATTGTGCTTGTGACTTTGGGAGCCGGAGATACAACAAGTGCCAAGTAATACCAAGCAGGTTGAAACAGTTAAATCAGTGGGATTGTATTTACTGAGGATGATTAGTTTGCAGTTGGCTGTAGACTTAAAGAAGGAAGGTAAAGTTAGGGCAATTCATTACTAAGAGTAAATGAACTGCCCTCTACAACATACTCCAGCAGCTGGGCTGCAGGGTGTTGTGGCGGCTGGAGGTTAGATACTCCCAGCTACCCGATCAAGTGTCATCGATTAAACGGCAACAACTTTATTAGCACATGGACCTTTCTGTCCTTCGCCAACTTCGAACTCAACCGCTTGGCCATCATTCAATGTAGCGTATTGACCGCCAGCTTGAATTTCTGAATGATGAACAAACAAATCTTTGCTTCCGTCTTCTGGAGTAATAAAACCGAAACCTTTATCGGCGTTAAACCACTTGACTATACCTTTACTCATAATATTCTCTTTATCTTCGGTGAAAAATATAATTCTGATGTGCTATCACCATTACAAAATCAGAACGTTAAACTAGTTTAGCTTATAACACTTTTATACGCGCCTTGCGCGGCTATTAAGCTCGACCGCTCAAAGCGTGTACTAATAATCAATTAATTAAGGATTATCTCACACACCTTCTAGAAAGGCGAGTATACAGGCTTTGCTTGCCTCATATTAGCTGAAAATTGAGAATATATGCTTTTAGTCACCAGAATTTGTGTTTTTTTTATTGTTAACTCAATAACGAGTGGTGAACTTAGCCATGTTACTGAGAGGATATTGGCAAAATATAAGCATCCTGTATCAAAATATCACTAAGGGTTAACTAAACGTTATCGCACAATCGATATGGTTATCTTTCCATGGAGTGAGAAAAAGTATGGCAAACAGCTGGATGCTGTATTGAACGATGAAGTGGCTTCTATGGTTAACGCTGATCAATGTTGATGAGTCCCTGCTTATAGTCGGTGAGCATCTGTTGTGAACCGTTCAAATATTAGCACTTTAAGCTATAACTTAAGGGGTATTACTGTCTTTGCGCTGAATAGTTAGAAATATATTAGTGATCTAGCGCTAATAAATACGCCCCGCAAATTCAACTTATTTACATTCCATTGTTATATTAATAACTGCTAAAGATAACAACCATTCTCAGTTAAATCATATCATTTTGAAATTTATAACTATTTTGTTTTAACCGCTTTTGAACGAGTATTTCAACTGCATCTTTATATTGTGACCTTGCAAACAATTTACCCAAAAGTATGGCGTAAGCCTCAACTCGGATACCAGCTTGTATGCGGTTGAATCAACAGATGTTCAAGCTCTAGAATACCCCTATCGATATACAACAGGTCTGAAATTAATGTCCTTCATCAATACCATAAAGTCAGTGAATTTTATGGCCAAGTTAGTGGCTACGAGTTTACTCACATTAATCATTATTATTTTACCAGCTCAAGCAACTCCTTGGAGTTCTCTTGATTCTGACCAATTAGAACAAAAATTAACCGAAAAGTTTGCTGAGGGTAAGTACTCTTCTAAAGGCGCAGATTCTTGCCTGATGTGCCATAAGAAGAACGCTAAGGTCATGGCGATTTTTGACGGCGTTCATGGCGACATGAATAGCAGTAAGTCTCCAATGGCTGGCATGCAATGCGAAGCTTGTCATGGTCCTTTAGGCAAACATAATCGTGGCGGTAAAGAGCCAATGATTGGTTTTGGTGCTGACAGCAAGTTATCAGCAGAAACGCAGAACAGTGTGTGTCAAGGATGTCATAACGATCCTAAGCAGATGGCGTGGCATAACAGTACTCACAACCTTGAAGAAGTCGCTTGTGCTGATTGCCATAGCGTTCACGCTGCTAAAGACCCAGCGCTTGACCGACTCATGGTTAACGATACGTGTACCTCATGTCATACCCGCGCTAAGGCAGATATGAACAAGCGCTCATCACACCCAATGAAATGGGACCAGATGACCTGTATTGATTGTCATAGCCCACATGGTTCTATGTCCGAAAGTGCGTTAAACAAGCCAAGCCTTAATGAAACCTGTGCTAGCTGTCACGCTGACAAACGTGGTCCATTCTTGTGGGAGCATGCGCCAGTAATGGAAGATTGCTCTAGCTGTCACACAGCGCACGGCAGTGTTAATGACGCCTTGCTCAAAGCGCGAGTTCCTCAGTTATGCCAGCAATGTCATGCCGATGACGGACATGCAAGTCGTATGACTTCACAAGCGGGTGTTGATGCCTTTAGCGCAGGTAAAAGCTGCCTTAACTGTCACAGCAAGATCCATGGTTCTAACCATCCTGCTGGCAGCAACTTTGCCCGTTAAGACTTGGAGTGAGTATTATGCGTTCAACTAAATTATTTTCTTTAAATTTGATTACTCTTGCCTTGTTGGGAACCGCGACAGGTGCGATGGCTGCAGATTTTGGTGTTCAGCAAGCCAATACTGAGCACTTAAAAACAGCAAACTACCAATGTAAACGTTGTGTTGCTAATGATGGCTATTCAGGCACCGTCGGTGCAAGTGTTGGCGTTATTGATGCTGATGATGAACATGCGATTAATCAGCTCGGTACTGGCTCTGATGGCGCAATAGCGGGCATTAATGCCGATATCGCATACCAGAAAAGTGGTTACCGCGCTAAGGTTCAGGCTCACCAGCTGGGTATGGATAATGGTTTTATCAACGTCGAAGCTGGTAAGAGCGAACAGTATAAGCTTGATGTCGATTTCCAAACGATTACCACTAATCAGTACAGCAATGCGCAAACCAACCTTTGGCAAAACAACGGTATGCTCACCCCGAGTGATCAAACTCGTGTGCTTGATCTTAATTTGCAACGCCAGCGAAGCGGCATTGGTTTTGAGTATGACTTTTCTAAACTAACCGATCTTGGCCTTAACAGTTATGCCCGTTATGACCGTGAAGATAAAACCGGTAACCGTTCTGCAAGTTTGATGGACCCAAGCCCAGTTAACTTTGCTGAACCCGTTGATGAAACGACCGATAATTTTAGTGCGGGTGTTGTGCTTGATGGCGAAAACTGGTTATCAGAACTGAGCTACTCCGGTTCTCGCTACGAAAACAACATTGACAACTTAAGTCTGCCAAATAACTACGACGTATACAGTGCAACGCCAGATAACCAAGCACATCAAGTGTCGTTATCGGGTCAGTACCGTCTTGCGTCAAGTGTCTTTAGTGGCCGCGTGGTGTCGGGTCGTATGATCCAAGATCAAGACCTGGTGCAGATGAGTGGTAATTCGGTTCAAAACTGGGATGGCCAAGTAGACACCTTTACCAGCAATCTGGCGGCGAGTACGCGAGTGAGTAATCGCTTACGTCTTGGGGCTAGTTATGACTATAGCAAGCGTGATAATCGCTCTTCGGTATTTGATTTTGCCCAGTATGAATATAACGCCATGTCGGGTGCATATAAGCAAAACACCCCAATGGACATTGAGCGCGAGACCTTTAAGGCCAACGCTAGTTACCGAATTGCCAGTGGTTACCGTCTGCAAGCTGGTTACAACTATAAGCAAGTCGATCGCAGTTATGGTGAGCGTGAAGAAACTCAAGACAATGAGCTTTGGAGCAAACTCAGCATTCGTGCTATCGACAAGTTAACCCTTAATTTTGGGTTGAGTTATGGCGAGCGTGGTGGCAGTGATTACCAAGCTGACGAACTCACATCAGAGGAAACCGAGTCGCTGATGCGTAAGTATCACTTAGCGGATCGTAATCGCACTGAGCTAAATGCTAGAGCAAGCTACACGCCGCTTGAGTGGTTAAGCTTTGATGTTAGCACTCACTATGCCAACGATGACTATGATGCAACAGAAATTGGCTTAACTCAGGCTAAAGACTATGGCTATGACGCCAACGTTCAAGTGCAGTTAACTGAGCCATTATCACTTTACGCTTTTGCAGGCCAGCAGTGGATTGATTCAGACCAAAGTGGCGATCAAACCGCTATTTGGCACTCTGAAATTCGCGACGAGTTTATTAACTTAGGTCTAGGCGCGACTTATTCAGGCCTTATGGAAGACAGACTGACGTTAGGCATGGATTACCTGTTTGCCAACTCAGAAAGCAACACCGGCGTGAACCCATCAAGTGACGGTGCTTACGGTGCTTACTATTCATATAACCACAGCGTGAACCTTTATGGGCAATATCTGATTTCACCTCAAATGGCACTAAAACTGGCTTATCAGTTTGAGCGCTATTTCGATACAGACAGTGCAATGGTCAGCGCTAATAGCAATTCAAGTTTAATCACCCTTGGTGAACTAAATCACAATTATAACGCCCATCAACTGATGTTGACCTTCAGCTACAAGCTGATTTAAGTCGAGTCAGTCACATTTTAAGTTTGAGGAAAACGAGATTATGGAACGTAGAAGTTTCTTAAAAATGAGTGCTGCGCTGGGCTGTGCAGCAACGGTTACAGGCTGTAATTCCAGCTCTGATGATGCCAATGTTATTCCGCCTAAACCCCCTGTTGGTGATGAGCAAATTACCTGGTCTGCGTGCCTGGTAAACTGTGGTTCAAACTGCCCCGTTAAAGTCTTCAGCCGTGACGGTGTTATTACCCGTGTTGAAACGGATCATGACATTGTCGATGGTGATGATATTTACCAAGTGCGTGCCTGTGCCCGTGGTCGTTCGTTACGCCAACGTACCTATGCCGTTGACCGTCTAAAGTCGCCAATGAAACGTGTTGGTAAGCGTGGCGAAGGCAAGTTTGTGCCAATCACTTGGGACGAAGCCGCAAAGACCATTGGTACTAAGTTATCTTCGGTTATTAATGAGCATGGTAACAAAGCTATTTTCCGTAGCTACGGTTCTGGTGCTTATTATGGTTTTGCATCAAACGCGTGTTTTAACCGTTTATTCAACCTAAACGGCGGTTGCCTGAATGCTTACGGTAACTACTCTTGGGCACAGCAAATGGAAGCGGCGAAGCACACTTTTGGTACTGGCAGTACTGAAGGTTCTTCAACGGTAACATTGGCCGAAAGTGACTTTCTATTGGGCGTGGCATACAACCCAAGTGAAGTTCGTCAGTCTGGTAGCGGTGAAGGTTACGATTACTTAAAAGCACTGCAAAAGTCTAACGGCTTAAAAGTCGTGATGATTGACCCTCGTTACACTGACTCAATGTTAGGTAAAGAGTCTAAGTGGCTGCCTATTCGTCCCGGTACCGATGCTGCATTTGCTGAAGCGATTGCTTACCAAATGATAAGCTCTGGCTGGGTTGATACAAACTCATTGGATTTCATCAATAAGTTTGCCGTGGGTTTTGACGCTGCGTCTATTCAAATGCAAATCGATATCTTTGCAGCCAGCGGTGATGCGACTAAGCAAGAATATGCCAACGTCATGAACCCAGAAGAGAACTACCGTGATTACATCTTAAGTGAAGGCATGTATGCCAATGAACCTAAGAAAACCCCTGAATGGGCTGAAAAAATCACTGGTATTCCGACGGCGCAAATTATACAGATTGCTGATGATCTAATGGCATCTGAAAGACCTTATATCGTTGTCGGCGCGGGTGTTAACCGTCAAGCTAACGGTGAGCAAACCATGCGTGCGCTTTACATGTTGTCAGTGCTAACCGGTAAGCTAGGTACGCTAGGTGCATCAAGCGGTGAGTTGCCATCCATGAGCGGTATGTACCGTGCAGGGATCCCAACGGGTAGCAACCCAGTAAAAGAAAGTATCTCTTTCTTCACTTGGTCTGAAGCGATTCTCAACGGTGAAACCATGACGGCTCGTAGCCATGGTATTCGTGGTACCGAGGGATTAGATACGCCACTTGGTACTAACATCAAAGTGATCATTTCTGCCTCTGATAGCACATTGCTAAACCAGCATGCAGAGATCAACAACACCGCTAAAATCTTAGAAGATGAATCGGGTGTTGAGCTCATCGTTAGCTGTGATTGCTGGATGACCCCAGGCGCTAAGTTTGCCGACATTATCCTCCCAGACACCAGCTGGTTAGAATCAAACGATTTGGTTAACGACTCTTACGCATCTGGCGCACTGGGTTACATCACGGCAATGAAGTCGGCGATTGAACCTATGTGGGATTGTAAGTCTATGTACGAAGCGGCTGCTTTAATCGCTAAATACATGGGTTGTGAAGCTGCGTTCACTGAAGGTAAGACTGAAGAGCAGTGGCTTGAAGAGCTTTACCAAAAAACCAGAGACAGCAGCACCAACGTCGGTGTCGTCCCTGCGTTTCCTGCGACTTACAAAGAAGCACAAGAGATAGGTTTCTTCCGTAAGCACATGAACGACAAGCACGTTGCACTTGAAAGTTACATTAAAGGTGGCAAAGCACTATCAACGCCAAGTGGCAAAATTGAGATCTACTCTGCTGAACTTGCATGGCGTGCAGCGAACTGGGATCAAGAAAACAGTGCGCAAAACCCGACGGGTATAAAGGGTGACACCATCACGGCGATTCCAAAGTACACAGTGACGTGGGACGGCTATGAAGATGAAGAGACCAAAGTCGACTACCCCATTCAGTTAGCGGGTTACCACACTAAAGGCCGTACTCACTCGAGCTACCATAACGTACCTTGGTTGCGTGAAGCGGTAGAAGATGCCGTTTGGGTTAACCCAATGGACGGTGCTAAGCATGGCTTAAGCTCTGGCGACAAGATTGAGATGTACAACGAACGTGGCTCAATCGAAGTCAAGGTGCGTATTACTCCACGTGTAGCGCCGGGTGTATTTGCACTGGGTCAAGGTGCTTGGTTCAACCCAGGTACAACCGTTGGTAGCACAGGGCACATTATTGATGAAGGCGGCGCGATTAACTCGCTAACTCGCTATCAGCCAAGCCCCGTTGCTAAAGGTAATCCACAGCACACCATCCGTGTTGCCATCAAAAAGATTTAAGAGAGTAGTTAATTATGACTGAACCAACTCAATACGGTTTTTATGTAGACAGCACTAAGTGCAGTGGTTGTAAAGCGTGTCACGTGTCTTGTAAAGATCGTCAAAGCAATGAAATTCGTAACAATAGTAATCCAGAAGGCAATACCTTGCCTGCGCTAGACGGCGTAACTTGGCGTCGTGTGTATGAATACGGCGGCGGAGAATGGACTGAAGGTAACAACGGTTGTTTTGAGCAAAATGTATTTGCTTACTATATGTCTATTGGTTGTAACCATTGTTCTGAGCCTGTGTGTGTTAAAGCCTGTCCAACAGGTGCAATGCACAAGCGTCGTGAAGACGGTCTCGTCCACGTGGCACAAGACATCTGTATCGGTTGTGAAAGCTGTGCTCGTGCCTGTCCGTATGATGCGCCGCAAATTGACCGCGAACGCAAAGTCATGACTAAGTGTGATGGTTGTTATGAGCGTATCGCTGATGGTCGTAAGCCTGTGTGTGTTGAGTCTTGCCCACTGCGTGCACTCGACTTCGATACTATGGATAACTTACGTGCCAAATATGGCGAAGGCGATGGTCATATTGCACCACTGCCATCACCATCAATCACTTCTCCCAACCTGATCATCAAGGCTAACGTCAACGGTAGTCCGGCAGGTAGCGGTGAAGGCAGAATTTTAAACACGTCAGAAGTGTAAAATGACCAGCGATTGGCGCCGAACTTTGGCGCTAATCGTTATGATTAAAGTCGAGTGAAATCAAAGCGACGGCCAATATGGGCGTTTAGTTTTAAAGGTGAACCATGTCTTCAAATACAGCGTCTATCAACACGGTTGATTTTATCGAGTACCAAGGCCTAGCGCGCATTTTGCACCACTGCCTTATTCGTTATCCAGAAGCCGAGCTAGTGCAGGGGCTAAAGGATTGTGATGTAGCAGGTAGCTGGCCAGTATTTGCTAACAATAAGCAAAATAGCCAAGGTCGCGAGGCTCTGACTACGTTTTTACAACAGTGGCCAAGTGATGACCATAGCGAACAGTTGATTGAGCTTAAGCTTGATTATGGACGGCTATTTTTTGGTCCTGGTGAGCCTAAAGCCGTACCGCAAGGTTCGGTATATCTCAGTGAAGCGCAGTTACTCAATGATCGTTCGACCACGGCGCTTATGGATTTCTATCGCGCACATGGCGTTGAGGTTGCGGTGGATTACCCACAACCAGTTGATCATATTGGGTTGTTCTTTGCCGTACTGGATCAAACCTTTGGTCGTCTTGAGCTTGAAGCCGATAACCAAGCCTTAATACGCTTTACCCAAGTCTTGCTACAACAGCATTTTCTACCTTGGGCTTATCGTTGTTTTGAGTTGGCTTTGGCGGATGCAAATACTGATTTTTATCGTGGTATTGCACTGCTCGGGAATGACTTCTTACTGCAGATGCAGCAAGATTTTCAACTGCTGCCAAAAGAGACACGCCTTTATCGTTAAATTGATCAAGACAAAAATAAAGCCCGCAGCTGAATAAGTTGCGGGCTTTTTTATGGATTAAAACCGGAGGGGGCAGATCACAACTTAACTGCCCATGTTGCGGTTAGATGCACGTTTATCTGTACGCACTTGCTCTAACTGGCGATGAATGGTTTGCAGTAAGTTGCACAGCTGTTTGCTGTCAGCGGTTAATGTCGCATCAGTATCTTTGTTGATTAACGATTGGCTCCATTGGAATCCTATGGCGAGTACCAAGTGTTCTGACTGATTTAGTTCGCCTTGCTCAAGCTCTTTAATAAACAACAAACGACAAGCAGCGAATAAACAGTTGAGTGTGACCGAATCTGTCAGTGGCGTGTCATCACCACTTTCAAGCGCTGGTAACCATAGCGGCGCTCCCTCAGAAAAGGTCAATGCCGCAATCGTGTTGGTCACAGTAGTGAGTGACGTAGCACCACCAAAAAGTTGTTGTACAACCTCATTATGTTGCAATGTTAACCCTAAGCGATGCGCTAGAATTGATTTACTCCATTGCTGGCCAATAGAACGTATTAGAGTCATTTATTTCCTTTGCTACTTTTACACATCTCTGAGCTTATATCTGCCTGCACTCGCGAGGATTACAGGTTGATGTAAGGGCAACACTGCCCATCATTAAGTGCTATTTAATGGGAGTGCAGTTTAATCAGCGTCGTGTTTAATGTTAGTCGGTTATTGTATCAATAAAGAGCGCTACTCAATGTGCTCGGCACTGCAAAAGCAGCTTGAAAGCGGCGCGATAACATCGTATTTCAGTATCACATTACACTGCTTTTTACGCCGAAGTGCTCATTCTAACGCACTCAATAACTGCCACGCTTCGAGGGTGGCATCATCAATTTCTAATAAATTATTTAGCTTGCTAAGTCTCTCCTAAGATTGCCGCTCTATTCTGCACTTTAACGGCATCCGACACGCGAGCATTCGTAATGAAGCAACCATTGTCCCCTTTTAGAACACTGTTCTTCTGTACTCTAATTTTTACAATATCTGGCTGTGCAACTTATCAAGCAAAGCCGCTTAATTTATCCCCTAAGCAACCCTTAAATATTAATGAACTTGTTTCATTGGCTCCAGCTGGTGCAGTTTCAATCGATGATGGTTTGAACCTTACCGAAATAGCCACCCTTGCGATATACGCGAATCCAATTCTTGAAATAAAGCGAGCGCAGTTAAAGGTATCGCAAGCACAGGTTTTTTCCGCTGGACTATTACCTGATCCACAATTATCAATGAGTTTAGATAAGCCCAATAGCAGTACCGCTGTCAATGCGTGGTCTGCAGGTCTCAATTTTGATACTACCTGGTTATTTACTCGCACAAGTGCATTAGATGCAGAAAAGTACTTCATGACACAAAATAAACTCAATCTACTGTGGGCAGAGTGGCAAGTTGTGCAACGCGTTCAAACCTTAACCATCCAATATAAATTGGAGCTGCAACAACTTGCCCTATTAAATAAAATACACGACTTGTATCAAGTACGATTAAATCAGTCTCAGCATGAATTAGCAGCGGGTAATCTTACTTTAGAAACCTATGGGCCGGTTCTAACGGCGTTACTCGACATCAATGTACAGTTGAGCCAACTCGCGCAGAAACACAGTCAAACTCACCATGATTTCTGTCTAGAAATGGGTATCGACTCGAGTACCACGCTTAACATTAGTGATTTACCTAGCTTGAAAGTCGTGCCTAAAAATGTTGCAGATTCACTGCTCACAAACTTAGCTGGTAATCGCCCCGATCTTCTCGCCTTATCTGCAGGATATCAAGCACAAGAAAGTCGTTATCACCAAGCTATTTTAAAGCAATTCCCAGCACTGACAGCGGGGATCACTCACGCAAAAGATACCGGTGGTTTAGTCACTAATGGTATCGGCGTTGGGCTGAGCTTGCCGTTATTTAATGCTAACAAAGGCAATATCGCGATAGAAGAAGCGACTCGAGAGCAGTTAAGAATGGAGTTTAATGAGCGCATGACTCAATCACGTAATCAAGTCGAACAATTATTAGCATTGCAAAGCTTACTGGCAGAAGAACAGCAGTATCTGGATCAGCACATTCCCCCATTACAATACATGGTTACTCAAGCACAAAAAGCGTTAAAAAATGGCGAAATCAGCTCTTTGACCATGCTCACAATAGAAACCAGTTTACTCAATAAACAGCTTGAACAACTGAGATTAAAACAAAGCATCTGGAATACCAGCATCTCACTTAATGCATTACTGGCGATACCGGCAGAAGTGACTTATTCAACACCTCAAAAATCAATGGAATCAATATAATGACGTTACTTTCTCCTTGGTCATCTTTTACCTGTCGATTAGCGATGGCAGCCGCACTTCTGCTCTGTGCTACGTCAAGTTATGCGCAAACTTCGGCAGCCGTGATCACCACTCCGGTTGCTGAGCAGGGTATCAGTGAGGTGATCACCGCTTATGGTTTGCTTATTCCTGATCCCGCTTATCTGATAAACATGTCTTTATCTCATGCGGGACAAGTCAATCAAGTTTGGGTCCGCAGTGGGCAGCGGGTTCAAAAAGGACAGAAACTGATTGAGTTGATTACGGCACCGGAAGCGAGAATGCAATATATTCAGGCTCAAAGTGCAGTTGAATTGGCTAAAAAGCAATTAGCCCGTAGCCAAAGATTATTAAAGTCTCAACTGGTCACTCAGGGAAACCTTGATTCGGCCTACAGTAACCTTAACGATGCCAAGGCGTCACTGAACGCTTTGAAACAAAAAAACGTTGATAAATCATCAGAAATACTAAGAGCACCAGTCGATGGGGTGATAACACAGCTCAGTGTTTCTCAAGGACAAAGAGTCTCAATAAATACCAATGCAGTACTCATCGCTGCGAATAATCGATTAATTGCCCAACTGGGTATTGAACCTAAACAGGTTAATCAACTGACGGTTAAGTTACCTGTGACCATCACAGCCGTTTTTGATAGTAAGAGTGAATCCGATAGTGAGATAAGTAATATTAACTCGATGCTAAACGTAAACACTCACCTAGTAGATATATTTAGTCACATACCAGAAGAACAATCTCATTTATTTGTATTGGGAGAGAACGTTAAAGCAAGCATTAGAGCTGAGACCCATGTTGGCTTAGTTGTGCCTAGAAGTGCGGTGTTAACGACAAATGGTAAAGCTTATGTGTTCAAAAACGTCAATAATATTGCGGTTAAAATAGGGGTGGAGGTTGGAGTTGAGCAGGAAAAACTAACCGAAGTTATTGGGGATTTAACCGTCGGGGATAACGTTGTTAGTACCGGAAATTACGTATTAACCGATGGTATGGCATTAAGAGGGGCTCTGTAATGACGGCAGCATCATGGGCAGCTTCACATAAGCGTTCGATTTTATTTTTTGTGTCATTTCTAACATTAGCCGGTCTTGCAACTTCGTTTATATCACCCGTGTCATTATTTCCTCATGTGGTATTCCCGCGGATTGTGGTGGCGATTGATGCCGGCGATCAGCCCGCTGACAAAATGTCTATTGCGGTCACGCGTCCTATAGAGCAAGCGATTAGAGCCGTGCCAGGCGTGGTGAATTTACGCTCTACCTCGAGTCGAGGCAGTGCTGAGGTTTCGGTTAATTTCGAATGGGGGCAGGATATGGTATCTGCTCTTTTACAGGTAGATGCAGCCCTTAACCAAAGTCTTGCCACGCTGCCTGCAGGGGTTAAATTTAGTGTTAGGCGTATGGACCCGACTGTTTTTCCTATCGCGGCCTACAGTTTAACGTCTGACTCACTGTCTTTAGTACAGCTTAAAGATATCGCTGACTTACAGTTAGTTCCTCTGCTGAGCTCCGTTTCCGGTATTGCTAAAATCGGCGTCTTAGGTGGCCAGGAATCGGAATACCATATCGATGTTAATCCCGATAAATTAGCCGCTTACCAACTTAACTTTAATGATATTGCTCAAGCTGTATCCACTAATAATACTTTACAAGCGATAGGACGTTTAGAAGACCACTATAAGCTGTATTTACTGATGTCGGACTCCCGCTTAAAGGGCGAGCAAGCGATCAATAATATTGTTGTTAAGAGTCAAACTACGGGAAATATTTATCTAAAGGATGTAGCTAAAGTCAGTTTAGCGACTGCACCACAGTGGATTAAAGTGAATGCGGATGGTCATGAAGCCGTATTAGTGCAGGTTTACCAACAACCTCAGGGTAATTCTGTTCAGATAACGAAAGATATTAATCAAAAGTTGGCAGATTTTTCGGCGACTAATGCAAGCAGTTTAAAAATTGCCAATTGGTATGATCAAAGTCAGTTGGTCACGGAATCAGCCACCAGTGTTCGCGATGCTATTATCATTGGCGTACTGTTGGCTGGACTGGTACTGCTGATATTTCTTCGAAGCATCAAAATAACCCTTATTGCTATGATTATCGTGCCTGCCGTTCTGGCCAGTACGGTGCTATTGCTATGGTTGTTTGGTATGAGCTTTAACATCATGACATTAGGAGGTATGGCGGCGGCTGTAGGATTAATTGTCGATGATGCTATCGTGATGATTGAGCATATTATTCGACGACTCAGAGATGCTAAACCAGGCACCAACAAACTAGAAAACATTCAAAAAGCAGCCGTTGAGTTTACCAAACCATTGGTGGGCTCATCTTCGGCGACCATTGTTATTTTTATTCCTTTAGCTTTTCTTAGCGGTGTTACCGGCTCTTTCTTTAAAGCACTGTCACTGACAATGGCAAGTAGTCTACTGATATCATTTTTATTCACTTGGTTAATAGTGCCACTACTAGCAGAGTATTTTCTTACGGATAAAGATGTTGATAAAGAAGATATAGGGCCTATTTTTGCTCGGATCCAGCAAGCATATCGTCAACTAATGTCCCGTTTGATAAAGCGACCTTGGTTAATTAGCCTCGGTTTAGTTCCTTTGCTTTTCTGCGGCTTTCTGAGTTATCAAAATGTAGGCACTGGATTTATGCCTGCAATGGATGAAGGGGGCTTTGTACTCGACTATGTCTCTGCACCGGGAACCTCATTAACGGAATCTAATCGTTTGTTATTGCAAGTTGAAGATATCTTGCAAAAAAATCCAGCGGTAGAAACATACTCTAGACGAACAGGATTAGCACTCAGTGGCGGTTTAGTTGAAGCAAATGAAGGTGATTTCTTTGTCAGGTTAACGCCTTTCCCAAGACCGCCTATCGATCAGATTATGAGTGAGATCCGTCATCAGATTGATGATCAAGTGCCGGGGCTAGAGATCGAGATGGCGCTGTTAATGGAAGACGTTATTGGTGATTTAACCGCGGTTCCTCAACCGATTGAAATTAAATTGTATGGTAATAAACCTGAAGAATTAATGGCTTTAGCACCTAAAGTTGCAGATGCCATCAGCAATATCTCAGGAGTGGTCGATGTTAAAGATGGTATTGTACTTGCGGGTAATGCCGTCAATGTGATTGTTAATCGAGATAAGGCCATATTACAGGGGTTAACACCGGCAGAGGTTACCAGCCAATTGGATTCTTGGTTTAATGGACAAGTCGTAACCACCATCCAGCAAGGCATTAAACTTGTCGATGTGAGAGTTTGGGTGCCAGAAGGAGATAGAACTAATATTCTCAGCTTGGAGCAGTTTTGGTTAACCGCCCCTGACGGCCATCGATTGCAGCTCAAGCAAATTGCTAATGTAGTGATAGAGTCTGGACAGCCTCAGATCGTACGCGATAATCTAAAGAATATGGTGGCAGTAACGGGTCGTATTGATGGCAGAGATATGGGGTCAACGGTTGCAGAAATTAAGCTGTTACTCAATAATTCCCCGTTACTGCCAAAAGATGTTTATTTTGAGTTAGGGGGGTTATATCAGCAACAGCAAATTGCATTTAAAGGCTTAATCGCCGTTTTTGTTGCCGCTATAGCCTTAATATTTATACTGCTTCTTTATATGTATGAAACATTTTCTGCGGCGGTTGCCATTATTCTTACTCCGTTGTTGTCCATCTCGGCTGTATTTATTGGCCTATGGGTAACCAATACTGAGCTAAACATTACTGCAATGATGGGCATGACGATGATTGCGGGTATTGTTACGGAGATCTCTATATTCTACTTCTCTGAATATAAAGAATTAATAGCGAATGGTGTCGGCTCTGATCAAGCTATTATTCAAGCGGGTAGTAATAGACTTAGACCTATTTCAATGACGACTCTGGCAACTATTTTGGCCCTTATGCCACTCGCCTTAGCGATAGGACAAGGCTCTGCAATGCAGCAACCTTTAGCGATTGCTATTATTTCAGGCTTATTAGTGCAGATCCCGTTAGCGATAATTATTATGCCGATAACCTATCGAGCATTGTCATCTAAGTCTTATAAGTTATCTAAATCACCGAAGAAAATATAAGAAGGTAAAGCAGTGCGGATCTTACTTGTTGAAGACGATATTATGATTGGTGAAGCGATGCAGCAATCACTAATCGATGCGAGTTATGCTATAGACTGGGTAAACAATGGGCAAAGTGCATTAGATAGCCTAGCAACACATAATTATGACTGTGTGTTGCTAGACCTTGGCTTGCCCGGCCTCGATGGTTTAGTTGTTCTGGCTAAGATCCGCGAAAAATATAACCTCGCAGTGATCGTCATCACCGCGAGAGACACCTTAAAAAGTCGTATTGACGGGCTCGACTCTGGGGCTGATGATTACGTGATTAAACCTTTTGACATGAGTGAACTGTTAGCAAGGATGAGAGCGGTTATTCGACGTCGAAGTGGCAATTCAGTACCGACCTTAGAAAGTAGCCAGCTTATACTTAATCCTGCCACTAATGAGGTGAGTTTTACGCAGACGTACGCAGACAAAATGGATCTGCAATCCACTAGTATTCTTTTATCTAATCGAGAGTTTTCCCTACTTAGAGCATTATTGATGAGACCTGGCGCTATTTTATCTAAAGCTGATCTAGAGGAGAAAATTTATGGTTGGGGCAATGAAGTTGAGAGTAACGCGATTGAATATTTAATTCATTCACTGCGTAAAAAATTAGGTGCGATAACGATTAAAAATATTCGTGGTGTAGGATGGATGGTCTTAAAATAATGGCGATAGGTTCTTTAAAATATCAACTTTCCCTATGGCTGACAGTGAGCCTTATTACAGCGGCTGCGGGCATTGCGGGTTATACTTTTTTTAATACTTATCAAGAAGCTATTGAGTGGCAAGATGCAACATTAAAACAAGTATCAAAGCTATTTGATGCCGAGCATAAACCTAAACCCAACACCATCATCAAAACAAAGAGTGAAAAGGGCATGCCTGAGATCCTTGTTGCGATACGAGATATGCATCAAACCCAAGCGCTTACACTGCCTTTTAAAGATGTTTCTAAGCAACTCAATGACGGTTTGTATAATCTAACACTCGCTGAAAATGACTATCGAGTGCTAATTAGCTCATCGCTTGAAAGGCAGCAACTACTGGTTCTTCAAAAAACATCGGAGCGAGATGAGCTCGCATGGGAGATGGCTAGAGCCACCTTGTTACCCTTTATTGCTGTCATTCCTTTATTAATTTTAATCATGAACCTAATACTGCATAGCCGACTTAAACCCATTCAGTTAGCGGCGAAAGCGGTAGAGTCTAGCTACCGACACAATATTAAACCTATTTCACTTGAGGATCTGCCCACGGAGATTACCCCTTTCGTATCTGAAATTAATCACCTCATTGGCCGGTTGAAATCTTCGATAGAAGAGCAAGAAATATTCATTGCGAATGCGGCCCATGAGTTACGCTCACCGCTAACCGCATTATCACTCCAAGCTGAATGTATCGGAGATGAGAACCTTCCCGTAAAAGAGCTGCAACGTGTCAAAGCACTCAGGTTAGGTATTGCGCGTAGTCGCAAGCTACTAGAGCAGCTGCTAACACTTGCTAGAGTTCAAGGCAGTCATATTGTCGAACATCAGACCGCTAATATTGAAGCGGTGCTGAAGAGTGTTATCGAAGATCTTTACCCTATAGTCGATGAAAAAAATCTAGACTTGGGTATAGAAGGGGATCTAAACATCGACTGCCCACTCGATAAATTAGATCTATACACTTTATTCAAAAATCTACTCGATAATGCCATTCGCTATTCTCCTGAAGATGGCGTAATTGATATTCAAATAAGCCAACAGTCGGGTCAAACACAAATAACCGTCAGTGATAGTGGTATTGGTGTCACTCCTGAGCATCATGACAAGCTTCTTTCGCCATTTTATCGAGTTCAGGATAGTCAAAATACCAATATAGGCTCAGGGCTTGGCTTATCTATCGTTAATAGTATTGTTGAGAAACAAGGGGGGAGGATCAGCTTCGGTTATACCGACGAAGTTCAAGCTAAAGGATTTAAAATAAAAGTGTTATTAACATAACTCATGCTGTAACAAAACGGCCAAACGGCTCAGATGGCAGGGTACCTGACGATATTGAAGTGTATTGTGAGCGGATGAAAAGAGGATGTACTCAAACGCATCTTAAGGCGCATTGTTAGTGACTTACTTCAGCGTTAATAACTGAATAAGGGAGCTTGATCCCCTTATTCAGTTACCTTGAATTCAATGGCCAAAAAAGCGCTGATTAGATCACTTAATTATCGCTATTGGTATAACATCAAAAATGATTTTCCATAAATGCTTTGATGAGATTGATAAAGTCATCCTGCGCTAACTTAGCACACTTAAGTGTTTGTTCATGGGATAGAGCTACATCGCCAAGTCCTTCAGCCATATTAGTGATTGCACAGATAGCCAATACGGGAAGGCTACAGTGAGCTGCAGATATAACCTCAGGTACCACAGACATTCCGACGACGTCTCCGCCAATGATCTGCATCATGCGTATTTCGGCAGCAGTTTCGAAATTTGGTCCACTGTAAGAGACAAATACTCCTTCAGTGGCATTAATACCCTCTTTTTTTGCTACCGCCAATGCTTCCAGTCGTAAGGATTTGTCATAAGCATTCGCTAAGCTAAAAAAGCGTGGGCCATAGGCATCATCATTACGTCCCGTCATAGGGGTGCCTGGCATGGTATTGATGTGGTCATTGAAAATAACGAGGGAGCCGACGTCGATAGTGTCGGGGCGTAAAGACCCTGCGGCATTCGTCACGATTAGCAATTCACAGCCTAAACGTTTAAAAGTACGCACCGGATTTGTCATGACTTTCATACTTTGATGTTCGTAGTAATGGCCGCGGCCTTTCATGCAAACAACGTCTATACCATTCATTCGTCCTAAAACTAACTCGCCAGAGTGACCTTCGACAGTGCTGACAGGGAAACCATCAAGATCTTCATAGGCAATACAGACTCTGTCTTCCAGTTCGTCGGCAAGGCTCCCCAAGCCGGAGCCTAATATGAATGCAGCCTTAGGACTGAAATTTGGTTTAAGGGCTGAAATGGTGGCGAGTGCATTATCTACTGGATCTATCTTCATGGTTTGTTCCTTGCTGATTAATGATCTTAGGGGTAATTTACCCCAAGCTTTATTCTGAATTAATCACTAAATTCAGCGCTATTATCCTGATTTTGCGTATAATCTAAGCGGTCAAACATTGAGGTGTGGATAATGAACATTAATGAAAATGTATTAAGTGGGCGTATAACATTAAAAATGCTCCGCTATTTTTATGCGGTGTCTCAATGTATGCATTTTGGACAAGCGGCAGCACAGCTTAATATTTCAAAATCGCCCTTGAGTGCTCAAATTAAAGAGTTAGAGTCTGTGCTTGATGTGACCTTGTTTGAGCGTACAACCCGCCATGTTCAGCTCACGGATGTGGGTTTATTGCTGAAACAGGAATGCGGACTGTTATTCGAACTGTTTGGTGATTCGATAAACAAGGTGGCAAAGGCGGGACGAGCGTTAGATAACACGATTAATATAGGGTTAATGAGCTCGATATTCTGGGCTGGTTTCGGCACTGTTCTAAGAGAGTTCAAAAAGAGTTATCCGCAATATACCTTTAATTTTATTGAGTTATCACCGGAGAAGCAGAAGCAAGCGCTAATAAAGCATCGTATCGATATTGGATTGGCCCGATTTGCTGATACCCGTAACATTTATCCGTTGAGTGAAAGGCTGTTATACGCAGAACCAATGTGTGTTTTGGTCTCTGATGAGCATCCATTGAAAATGAACCAAAGTCTCAGTATGGATGATCTAATTAATGAAGAGTTTGTGTTTATGAATCGTACTAACTCTGCATCCACCGATATGATTATTGAGCGCCTTGTTGACAGTGGGTTTTACCCTAAGGTGACTCAGGAGGTCATTGAACCTACGACGTTAATGGCAGTGGTGGCGACGAGTACTATGGTGTCGATTGTTCCTCAAAGTTATCGTCAACATCAATGGCACAATGTGTGCTTTATTCCGTTGAAAGAGATGATTTTAGCTGATATTTACGCGATTTATGACAGCCGGAGTGAAAGAGAGTCCGTTAATGCATTTCTAGCCGAAGTTCCCGCTTTACTGAGCCTGCAAAATATCAATTAGCGAATGAATTCGAATGAGTGTTCAGAGCCATTAAGCCACAAGGGGTTGTAGCAAATACCTCATCGGTAAAAGTGGCTTTATGCATTCACAGAGACAGTGCCTCTCGCGTGTGTGGCTTACGTCAGAGTTTTCCAGTAACTGATTCCAAGCTAATTACTGGCTGTATTTAATGGGGTGTCTGCGAATAGGCTTATTAGTATAGCGGTGTACTTAATATCATTCTAACGTGCTCAGTAATTGGCGCACTTGGAGGCGGGTATCATCAATTTTTTCGACGACCTGCATAGCGCTGTTTTCATCGCTGGCGACACTCTCCCAGTTGAGTTGCCAATTGGCTTTTAACCTTTCTGTTGCCGCTTGAATTTCAGGTTCAGTAACAACACTCAGATCGGCAATTAAATTGACTTTTACCCAGCCTTTTCGCGGACTACCTTGAATGATATCTTGGTCATAATGGGCGGCGTAAATGATAGATTCAAGCTCTGAAAGCTGCAGTAACAGCTCGAAGCTGGCTGAGCGCACGTTGTTATTGTATTCAGTAATTTCCATGCGCCAAACGTTATAGCTAAAACCAACCAACGCAAACAACATACTAAACACTGCAGTGAGTTGAAAAATACTAATGGTCTCAGTGCCCGAGATAGATACTTTCATTTATTCATTCCAGCCAATGGTCTTAAGTTAACTTTAGACAAAGACACTGACAAACCACCATAAATTTCAACTTTGTTACTACACTGTAGTGATTTTCATCACAAATTGTATTTAAAAGACGTTAGCTTGAATGATTAACGGCAGTGGCTCGGTCTATGTATAAGCTGACTGAAAGCCATCAGCAGAGTCGCGTCTAACATGGCATATTGGAAAAGTAGGATTTAACGTGATTTTTTAACGCAGGGGCTAAAGAGGGTTATATGCATTTAATCACTAAAAACGTAGCGCAGCGATTCAGCCAGCTTGTCAATATTAGCGTGCTGTTGGTCAGTATGGTGTTGGCAGGCTTTGTATTATCTGCAGCGGTTCTAGCGGAAGAAGTAAAGCCGATGGCAGCCGATTTTTCGCTTAAAGATGCCAGCGGCCAGCTACATTCGTTAGCCGATTATAAAGGCAAACCACTAATCCTGCATTTTTGGGCGACTTGGTGTCCTTACTGCAAAAAGCTGCAACCGGGACTTGAGAAGATCAGGCAAAACAATCAACAGAGCGATCTGCAAGTGTTAGCCATTAGCTTTAACGAAGACGATGGCGCCAAACCTGCCGAGATGCTATTGGCCCGTGGTATTCAAATTCCTACACTGGTTGATGGTGAAAAAGCCGCTGCTGATTACGCGGTGGCGGGTACGCCCACAACCTTCTTTATCAATCGCTTAGGCGAAGTGGTATGGAAGACCAATATATCCGATCCCAATGATCGCAAACTGGTCGACGCGACTGAGTATATTCTGGCTAACTAGGGTTTTAGCAACGATTTAAAAGCTGGACACTTGGTATTTAGAAGTAATAATAGTGGGCTTGTTCTTGAGCGATAGAGTGAGAACAAAGCTGATAAGAAAAGGCGAGCACTAATGACAGTGCTCGCCTTTTTTGTATCAGTCAGTACTTTCAACAGGAACATTCGATACTGACTTTATTTTTACAGCCTTAGTTCGCTAACGATTAGATGATCATTAGTGTATTTGGCCGTGCACTTTATCAACGCCTGATGCGCTACCGATAGAGTGACAGGTTGAGCAAGACTCAGTGCCAGTAGCTTGCGCTGCTGACGTTGCTCCAAATACTGCGCCGCCAGATAAGATCATGTGGTTCAGCATGCTTTGCTCTGCCGCGGTAATCGTGACCGGGACTTGTGGAAATTCGCCATTATCATAACCAGGGCCATTGCTGCTTAAATCTCGCGTTAGCAGAGTGGTACCATTGGCATCGAGTACCACTTTACCGTCTGAACCGATAAGTCCTGGACCGACACTTAGATGACAAGAGGTACATACAAGAGCGATAGGGCTGGTGTATACCGCACCGTCGCGCACGAGGTTGTTACCGTCACTGAGTGAGGTTGTTGGTGCTCGTGTGATTGAAGCTCTGCTGTTTTGTGTCAAAGGTAAATCAATTTGATTATCATCATGGCACTGAGCACAATCGCTGATAGGTGCAGAGTAGAACTCGTTACGTCCTACCATATCAAAGTCATTCTCGGCATTAACAAAGCGAAAGTTTGAGTGGATTTTGTGTACTTCAAACTTCAAATCACTAGAACCACCAGTCCGTGGAGAATCTGCTGGTGAACGAGTGAATCGATTTGAGTTATGGCAAGCTTTACATTGCGACGGGTCATCTGAACGACGGCTGTCATGCTGAATAACTTGTTCATGGCACGAATCACACTTGTTAAAGTTAGCACCAAATTTAACTTCAAAATCAGGATTATAAGTTAATGTTGCGGCATCAAAGAAATTATTGATCACCGTCGAAGGTGTTGAGATTTTCTCTAGTGCTCTATTGTCTTCACAGTTGACCAATTCATTACGACTATCGACACACACTCCAGAAGAGATGAACGTCGTGAGAATATCGCCGCTAGTGAGTGCTTCACCCTGGTTAATATTCGAGTCTAGTGCAGTATCCCACTGGCAAATAATGTCGCCAGTCGTTGCGCCTGCTTGGCAAAGTGGGTTTTTATCTAACTCAAAAGAGTTGGGCGTGTTCTTCGCAACATGAGTTTCAAAACCAGCGCCGTTGTCCCAGTTTAGTAGCAGACGAACGCTATTTTTATACTGCAGGAACTCATCCGTTAGCGAAATACCATTGCCGTCTTTAGTGACGCGAACATGCACATCGTAGGCGGTTGCGCTACTTGCGGTTAGATGGGTGACTTCAAACTTCACCCCATAATCAATACCCGCTGCTTTCTTACCTAGCGCTGCTAACGTATGAACATTCTCAACAGACATCCCAGCGCCTTCACCATGACAAGATAAACAAGTGTCATTTTCAGCTGGGAACATGATGTGTTTTTCGCTGTTTGGCTTAGCCGTTAACATCGCTTCATTAAAGGCAATGTTATCGTGGCAAGATGAACAGGTTGCAACGGTAGGAATACTCTTCCAGTTACCGCCTTCAGAGGTAATGACACCTTGAAGATCAGGGTTCGACACTAAATCAGCATCATCTGCATGGCAGCCTGTACAGTTACGGATGTCTTGTGGGTAGTTAATACCGTCAATAGTCCCTTTGTTATTTAACACCCAGAGACCATCGTTTTCTGCAAAAATGGTTTCTTTGTCGCCGTTGCGAGTAAATAGGCTGTACTTGTTACCCACTTCAGCTAGCGTCGGCAGATCAATACCTTGGTGTATTTTATGCGCCATGACTTTTAAATCTAAACTTTCACCGCTGATAGGGTCGTTCGCGTCTGGGTTGTGACAAGTCACGCAGTTGTCGGTATCAATTCTATTGCCACCGTGGAATGCAAGCTCAGTGTGGCAGCTATTACAGCTTTCAATGGCCACAATCTGGCGAGACTCACTGACGTCTCCACCTGCTGGTACCCAGTCAAGTGTAGTGTTAGCCACTGGATAATTGTCAGACTTTCGAACTTCTAAACCGATTCGATGAGTCAGCGCTTCTTGCCACGCTATAGCTTCTCCAGATATTGGATCGGTTGTGCTCAATACATCGGTTGCGAACGTGTATTGATAGCTACCATCCATATTGTCAATCAATTCACCTTTGTCGGCAGAGGGTAAGCTGACATTACTCGCATCAGGATACTGTGCACTATCAATATCGGTAGCCTTGCGCAGATAGCTGCTCCAGTCTGTTGTGTAACCGTCTTCATCTGGAATGAGTTTAGCGAGGGTGGTGCGGACATCAGTTATGCCAACTAATGCTCTGCCGTTTTGGTCTTCAGCTGTAAAAGTGAAAGTCAGTTTATCTGCTTCGAAGGTTGGTTGTGACATCGTCACGGTTAAACTTGCTGCAGTAGATACGGTATTACCACTACTGGGTGGCCCATCTTCTCCTGGCGCACCATCATTACCATCATTACAACCCACTAAAATGACTGCGGCGACGATAGCTGCAAGTACATTATATTTTCTTATTTTTTTAGACATTTAATCAATCCCACTATATTACCAATTATATGCTGCATCTATTTGGGTACCGCCTGCTTATGAGTGCTGGCATCTACTCAAATAGAATCAAGATAAAGTTACGGCTAATATTTTCCAGCATGGGTCGACTAATTTATAGATAACTAAAGTTCACCAGAATATAGGTTCTGATGATTATAATTATCTTTACTAATGTAACCTATTGATAGTATTTACTAATTAGCCTGCCTGAAGGGTGTAAATAAGAAGACTTGCATGTAATGAATGTTCATTATTGTTAACTAGTTAACACTTAATCGTCGTGAATGTTGCTAGATGAGCGGGTTGAGCGAGTTCAAGGCTCTCTATCCACGGCGATATGGCCGGACTGTTAACGCGGCTGAAGCGCATTTTTCGGTGAGATCCAGTGGTGAATCAGTGGGTTGAAATTATCAGTTTGAACGTTTTAATCTTGCTTTTTAACCGCCCATCGAACATTGAGGTTATTGTGTTTACCTAGTGAAAAAGACTAAAAAATAAACGTCAGCTATTCTAAAAGTATTACAAAGGAGTGTAATGAAGTGTAAAACGCCAAGACATGAATACAAACCTTATTTAGACTTTCGCGTCGACCTTTGCTGACGGGTCATTTAAAACATCATTATCATGGATTTTAATTTTATGAAAAAAGCATCGTTAACCTTAATATTGTTAATGCTCGCTGTAGGTTGTGATAGCGCCAAAGTCGATAAGGCTAAAGATAAATCAATATTTGTATCGAGCGCGTTGGTCGAAGTTCAAAGTATGAGTACACCTATAAAACTTGTGGGCACGCTGGTGGCAAAAGAGTCAGTGATTATCGCTTCAGAGGTTGATGGCCGTGTTGCCGAAATAAAGGTGACCGATAGCCAGCAAGTACAAAAAGGAGACCTGCTATTTACATTGATTGATCGTCAAGCTAAAGCCGAATTAGAAGAGGCGCAGGCTTATCTTAAAGATGAAAGCCGTAAGCTAAAAGAGTTTAAACAACTTGGTGCAAAAGGCGGTGTTAGTGCCACGATTAGAGAAAGTCAGCAGGTAAGCGTTGATATTGCTCAAGCAAGGATGAATGCCGCAAAAGTGAATTACGATTATCATCGTATATTGGCGCCAATATCAGGGGTTTTGGGTTTGGTTAATATTACTCAAGGGCAAAGGCTCATCAAAGATACCCCGGTTATGACGTTGGACAATACCGCGTTAATGCAGCTTGATTTGAATATTCCTGAAAAGTACATTTCAAAACTGGCCAAAGGGCAAACTATCACCACCAAAGTCAGTGCTTGGGGGGAAGATGTTTTTGAAGGGAAAGTAGCAGCCATTGACTCTCGAGTGCAACCACAAAGCCTTGATATAAAAATACGCGTCGGCATTACCAATGTGGACCGTAAACTCAAACCCGGCATGTTGGCACATGCGAAGCTTAAATTCCGAGCATCGAGTTATACCGTTGTGCCATTGCAAGCAATTGAATATGCCGGTGAGAAAACATTTGTCTATGTTATCGATGAAAACTGGCGAGCCCATCAAACTGAAGTCGTACTCGGGGAACAGATAGCCGAGCAAGTGGTGGTGAGTGAAGGGTTAGCATCTGGGCAACGCATTGTTATTGAGGGGCTGGTGAATATTAGTGATAAGGATGTCGTCAAAGAAGCGCCTGCTTTTAGTCGTGAGGCTGCCCAATAATGTTGATTTCAGATACCAGTGTAGAGCGTCCTGTTATCGCAATAGTGTTAAGTATTTTATTAACACTCTTTGGCATAGTGGCTTTTTTTAAGCTTCCAGTCACTGAAATGCCCAATATGGTGAGTCCCATAGCAACGATAAGCACTAAATACAAAGGGGCATCAGCGGTCATTATTGAAAGCCAAGTGACCGCTAAAATAGAGGCTCAGTTAACCGGGATTAGCGGTGTTAAAGACATCACTTCGGTCAGTAAAAATGGTGCATCCAGCATCACCGTCGAATTTGAAACGGGTGCTAATATTAATGACAGCGTCAGTGACATTCGAGATGCTATTTCCAGAGCGAAAGGATCATTACCCGATGACGCCGATGAGCCAACGGTATCGAAAGACGATGGCACCGGGGAGCCAGCGTTATATATTAATGTGAGTTCATCAGCGATGAATCGCACTCAGCTTACCGATTATGTCAGCCAAAACATTGAAGGTAGATTCAACATTATTAGTGGCGTAAGTGCCGTTGATGTTGCTGGTGGCTTATATAAAGTCATGTTTATAAAGCTTAACTCTGAGAAAATGGCTGGCCATAAAGTCACGACTACCGATATTCTTAGCGCGTTACGGGCTGAAAACTTAGAGAGTCCCGCTGGCGAGATAAGAAACAATTCGATTGTTATGCCAGTGCGCACAGAGCGGCGCTACGATGCCGAAAGGGATTTTAGGTATTTAGTGATTGGGAAATCGGCAACGGGAGTGGCCATTTATCTGAATCAAGTGGCAGAGGTTAAGCTACAAGCTGAAAGTGAAAACTCAAGTTACAGGAGTAATGGCGTCTCCAGTGTCAGTTTAGCGATTGTTCCACAGGCCGATGCAAATCCACTCGAGCTCTCTAGCCGCATTCATGCTGAAGTGGATAAAATCCAACAGTTTCTGCCCAAAGGCGCGCAAGTGGTGGTGGATTATGACGCCACCGTCTTTATCGACCGCTCAATAAGTGAGGTCTATAAAACCCTGTTCATGACCTGCGCCCTGGTTATCTTGGTGCTGTATCTCTTTATTGGTCAAGCAAGAGCAACATTAATCCCTGCAGTAACAGTACCGGTTTCCCTTATCGCAACGTTTATCTTCGCAAGTTACTTAGGCTTTACCATCAACCTGTTAACCTTGCTGGCACTTATCTTGGCTATTGGGCTGGTGGTCGATGATGCGATTGTGGTGGTTGAGAATATTTATCATCATATTCAACGAGGGAAGCCACCGCTGCTAGCAGCCTTTGAAGGTACTCGGGAAGTGGGCTTTGCAGTACTGGCGACCACGTTTGTACTGGTGATGGTGTTTCTGCCCATCGCGATGATGGACGGCATGATAGGGCGTTTGTTTACCGAATTTTCGGTGATGATAGCGGTCTCGGTGATGTTCTCGACGCTCATCGCATTGACGTTGACCCCGGTGCTCGGAGCCAAATTACTCACTAAAAAGCAAAAACACAACGCCATTAATACCTACGTTGAACGCTTACTCGGTGCACTCGAAACTCGCTATCGACAACTGCTAACACTGAGCCTTAAGTACCGTTTTGTTGCGCCAGCGATTATCATCGCTTGTTTAGCTGGCAGTTACTTTGTCGTGACTCAGCTTTCTTCTCAGCTTATGCCACAAGAAGATCGAGGCGTCATAATGGTTAAGGTTAATGGCGCAGAAGGGACCAGTTTTTCGCGTATGTCAGAGAATATGCAAAAAGTTGAAACGCGGCTTATGGCGATGTTGAAAAATGGCAGCCTGAAGTCCTTAAGCATACAAACCCCGATCTCTGGCGGTAAAAATGGTGACCAATATGGTTTAGCCATTCTGCAATTGAAAGATTGGGATCTGCGTGATGAAAATGCACAAACCATTTTGAAAAAAGTGAAGTTGCAACTGGCTGGCATTCCAGACATCAGAATTAGACCTAAACTTCCAGGCTTTAAAGGCGGTTCAAAAGAGCCTGTGCAAATAGCCCTTAGCGGTAGCGATTACAGCGAGCTTAATAAGTGGGCTAAAGTGATGCAATCTAAGATGGATGAAAGTCCATTGATGACGGGGTCTTTAGTCGACTATTCAGAGAAAACTCCCGAAATGGTGGTAAAAGTTGACCGCAGACGTGCTGCTGAACTCGGGATCAGCGTGTCTGAAGTGTCTGATACGCTTAATGTAATGTTAGGTGGCAAGACAGAAACGACCTATGTAGAAAACGGTGAAGAGTACGATGTTTTTGTACGAGGTGATGAAGCGCAGTTTAACTCGAGCAGTGACTTAACCAGTATTTTTATGCGCACCGCCTCGGGCGATCTCGTGTCGGTAGATACATTCTGCAAGGTTAATCGAGTCGCCTCGGCGCAAAAACTGACCCACATCAGCAAGCGCAAATCCGTTGTCGTCAGAGCTAACTTAGTCGAAGGGGCAACGCTAGGAGAAGCGTTAAGCAGTCTTGAACAAGTTGCTATCACGGTATTGCCGCAAAATATTAGCTTTAGTTACGCAGGTGAATCTAAAGAGTTTCTCGACAATCAAAGCAGTACCTTTATTATCTTTGTATTAGCACTGCTAGTCGCATATTTAGTGATGGCAGCACAGTTTGAGAGTTTTATTAATCCCTTCGTGGTGATGTTGACGGTGCCGACGGGATTATTTGGTGCAGTGTTAGGTATTTGGTTAATGGGAGAAAGCATTAATATTTACAGCCAGATTGGCATCATCATGCTAATTGGTATGGTAACCAAAAACGGTATTCTTATTGTCGAATTTATTGGTCAATTAAGGGATAAAGGAGCGTCATTCGATGATGCTATTATCGACGGTGCTAGCCGACGACTACGACCTATCATGATGACCGCCTTTACCACGTTAGCGGGGGCTTTACCGTTATTGCTATCCAGTGGTGCAGGCGCTGAAAGTCGAGTCTCTGTCGGAGTGGTGGTCTTTTTCGGCATGGGATTCTCAACGCTGGTGACTTTAGTGGTGATACCGACGATGTATAAACTGCTTTGCCGTTCAACTCAGTCTCCTGGCGCGGTAAAGCAAGAGCTGCAAAAGCTAAGACGAGTAGAGAGCTAAAAAAGGCTTTAAACGGTTAAGTTATATGTCGTTATAAAACGCAGCTAATTAGCTGCGTTTTATGTTGGCTTTACTGCGCTCTTTATTTTGGGCTACATTAACTATTCACCATCTCTTTTAGCATGTCTAATGCAACGGCTTCAGCAATACTGATGCCGTCGATACCCGCCGATAAAATCCCGCCAGCATAACCAGCGCCTTCACCTGCAGGGTACAAACCTTTGGTATTAATACTCTGGTAATCTGCACCACGTTTTATTTGCACTGGTGAAGAGGTACGCGTTTCAACGCCGGTTAACATGGCATCTTTATTATCAAACCCACGAATTTTCTTACCGAACGCCGGCAGTGCTTCACGGATTGCATCAATAGCGAATTGTGGTAACGCATCGCTTAAATCGGTCATTTTTACATTAGGCTTATAAGAGGGCACTACGTTTTCAAACGGCTTACCACTACCTGCCGCTAAAAAGTCACCGACCATTTGTGCAGGGGCATCGTAATTGCTGCCACCCATAACATAGGCATTGCGCTCTAATTGACGCTGCAGTGCAATACCTTGCAATGGATCGTTATCAAAATCACTTGGATTAATCCCCACCACAATGGCGCTGTTGGCATTACGTTCGCTACGCGAGTATTGACTCATACCATTGGTAACAACAGCGTGTTCTTCTGACGTTGCTGCCACAACCACACCACCAGGACACATACAAAAGCTGTATACACTGCGACCACTTTTACAATGATGCACTAACTTGTAATCTGCAGCGCCTAACATTGGGTGGCCTGCGTTAGTGCCAAAGCGGTCTTTATCGATCATCTCTTGTTTGTGTTCAATACGGAAACCTATTGAAAATGACTGCGCCTGCATATACACGCCTTTGTCATGCAACATTTGGAACGTATCGCGAGCACTGTGACCAATTGCAGCAATGACATGCTTAGAATGCAATACTTCGCCATTTCTAAGCGTGACACCGGTGACTTGACGATCGCTAACATTGATTTCGTCAACACGGGTTTCAAAGCGAACTTCACCGCCCAATCGAATGATTTCTCTGCGCATTTTTTCCACCATAGTGACCAATTTAAAGGTACCTATGTGGGGTTTGCTAACATAAATAATTTCAGCGGGTGCGCCAGCGGCGACAAATTCTTGTTTTACTTTTAAGCCTTTAAAACCAGGGTCTTTGACTTGGCTGTATAACTTACCGTCAGAGAACGTGCCTGCGCCACCTTCTCCAAATTGCACATTTGATTCGGTGTTTAGCTCACTAGTACGCCAAAAACGGAAAGTATCTTTAGCACGTTCGTGTACTGACTTACCGCGCTCTAAAATAATCGGCTTAAAGCCCATTTGCGCCAACATAAGTCCGACAAACAAGCCACATGGGCCCATGCCAATCACCAATGGTCGTTCCGTTAATCCTTCTGGCGCACTGGCAACATATTTATAATCGGTATCTGGCGAAACACGGATGTTATGATCATCCTCAAGCGAGGCCAATAATGCCGTTTCGTCTACATCGGTTAATGTCACATCCAATGTATAAATTAAGGAAATTAAATTCTTTTTTCGGGCATCGTAGCCACGCTTAAACACATGTATGTCAACCAGCTGCTCCGCTGAGATAGAGAGCTTTTGCAATACGATATCTTGCAGCGCATCTTCATTATGGTCGAGAGGCAATTTTACTTGGTTTAAACGGATCATGATTTACCTAAAAAGAGACTTAAAAAACAGCGCGTAGTTTACGTGATTTAGCATTAAAATGAAATTATCTATTGATGGTGTATGCAGTGCAGCCCGCACGAGCTTACCGCTTGAATATCATAAATATTTACCTATGCTCATCACTTCCCATTATCTGATCATGTTGAAATAATTCACAAGACATAACTAAACCGCTCCCAATGATGAGACACAACGGCCTTGAGCAAGCTTAAGTCAAAGTGGTTGAAGCAATCCTTTTTATTGATGCAGTAGCCCCTTTAGCAAGTCGAAATACTCTTGTTGCAGTTGTAGTTGTTGGCGATGAAGAGGGTGGCATATTGACAGCGACTCTGTGCCAATGGGGAATCGTTGCCGCTGAGTATATCGGTTGTGACTATTGTTCTTGTTGTGCTCTTGCTGGTATTTATGGAGAATATAGCGCAACACTATGAGTGAGTAAAAGCTAGAGCTTCTGTCAGCAGCTAAGCAGGCAATGTTGTGCCACAAATAAAGCTGAACAAGTAAAGGGGCTATCCTCCTGAAAGAGTGGTTTGCTTGCTCGCAGCCTTTATGCCTGTGCTTTGGGCGTTAAGGCAAATGATTAAAATCTATATCTAGAGTGACACCTGTGCCGATAGTGCTTTATTTTACCGAACCGTTTTACTTAACCCTATTGAATGAATATTTGGAAGCCTTGTACAAGATATGATCGAGATTGAATATACTATTGCTGAATTAAAAACGTCGATGTTTGTGGTAGAAGAGCACCGTTTTTACCTTGTTGCACAGGAGTGGGTTGAGGCTAGCAATCTTAAGATGGCTGACCAAATCTTAGCCTGCAGTGGCGCGGTAGCAGAGATAACGCACATCAATAAAATCGAAGGGTCACACCATTACTGCGATCTGAAAATCAGCCACAACCATCATTATTTTGTGACAACGGGACGCCCGTTAAGTCGTGACACCCTCTGCGATAGAGCCCCTGTAGATCCGCTTGAACTTTTCTCATATCAGTTGGCTAATAAGCCCTCCAATTTCCCCGATGGCACGCCAACGGGAGATCACAGTGGTCCCTGGGTCGCGGCTAGATATGTAAACAGCGATGCCAGCCAAGATGTTATCGGTTGGGGCTGTGCCAGTGACAATATGTGCGCTGAAGATGCAGCCGTCAGTGATTTGAGGCATAAGCTGGACGATGCCATCGGATTACATCGCGGTAATGTCAAAATTTCACATGCTTATATAAGAAAGTACACTCGAAAAGGCCGCTTCGTGAACAAAATGAGTCCCTGCGTTCATTGTCGAGATAATTATGGCAACGCGCTTAATGACAGCACGTTGGGAAAGAGTGATTTAGTTAAAGACGCTCGTGGGTATTTACCTCCAGCGCCCCTCGATTAGTACGGCGGCTTACTTAGTAATGACTGCAAGATATTGTTTGTAAAATTAAAAAATATTGTTCGTGCTACACTGGCCCATCGCTTTTCTGTGATGGTGATTAAAGCCCGCCCCGTCTCTTTCAATGCATCGCTATGTTTTGCTCATTCTCATTCGGTATGAAGAGAATAGGCAAAAGTCAGGCGGTAGGTGTACGGGCAGGTATTAAGACGATTAGCCCAAAAAGGCAATGTAAATCCAGTTTCTAACAATCACGATGAAAAGGCTATTGAGTGAGTATTCTAACGGTTGAACATATCAGTAAAAGCTTCGGTGCCCTGCAAGCGCTAGATGATGTTAGCTTTGAAATTAATCAAGGTGATATCGTCGGCTTTTTAGGAAAGAATGGCGCAGGAAAAACAACCTTGATGCGTATTATTACTTCTTTTCTTGCACCATCCTCAGGCCGAATTTTTATTGATGGCGATAATATTACTAAGCATTCTCTAACGATCAGACAGAAAATTGGCTACCTCCCTGAAACCCCGCCTTTGTACACCAGCATGACCGTGTTGCAATATTTGAAGTTTGCCGCTGAGATAAAAGATGTCCCGTCCAAAAAACAAGCGGTTAAGATTGCTAAAGTGCTAGAAGAGTGTGATTTAGAACAGGTAAAACAAAAAACGATTTCAACATTATCTAAAGGCTATAAGCAAAGGGTAGGGATTGCGCAAGCGATTATTCATGAGCCTAAACTGCTTATTCTAGATGAACCCACAAGTGGCCTAGATCCTATGCAAATTCAGCAAGTATTAGCACTTATAAGCAACCAACGAGAACAAAGAACGGTATTGTTGAGCACGCACACCTTGCCTGAAATGGAAAAAATAGCACAGCGTATTTTGATGATTAAATCAGGTCAACTAGTGGTTGATGAATCCTTGGATACATTGCTTAAAAACGGGATAGGCAGAGATAGAGTGGATACAGGCAATAACAATATATCGGCATCACAAGATTGCCCGTCTAAATCATCGACCTTGGAACAAATTTTTATTGATTATCATCAACAGCCGCAAATGCACAATGGTGGTGATTACTGATGCATAAAGTCCTCGCATTAACCAAAAAAGAGCTGCATGGCTATTTTAGTAGCCCTATTGCTTATCTCGTTCTAATCGCTTCGTTATCTTTGTTTAATATGCTTTTCTTTATGATCATTGATCAAAATAGGGAAGTATCATTACGTGATATTTTTCAAGTGATGGAGTTTATGTTTATTTTCATAATTCCATTACTCACGATGAAGCTATTTGCAGAAGAAAAGTCCAACGGCACGATGGAGTTTTTACTAACATCCCCCCTAACACCGACCATGATAGTGTTAGGTAAGTATTTAAGTATGCTTGTTTTTTACTCGCTATTAATTGCTCTAACAAGCGTTTACTATTTTATTGTTGAATATTATGGTGATCCCGATGTTTACAGTATTTTGTCAGGCTATATTGGTATCTGGTTAGAGGGAGCACTCTTCATTGCCATCGGCTTACTGACCTCTTCATGGACACGCAACCAAATAATTGCCGCAATGACCTCTTACTTAATTCTATTTATACTTTACTTTTCAAGCACCTTTACTAAATATGTCACCGGCTTTGCTGAAACGTTTGTTACCCAGTTTAGTACGCGTACTCACCTCGAAAACTTTGCCATCGGCATGATCACTGCCAGTGATATTATCTATTACTTAGCGGGAATTTTACTTTGCTTAGTACTTACCCGTATAAGTATTGACCATAGGGTGTGGCAATAAATGACGCTTAAAAATAAAATTAGCATGATGCTTAATAAATTATTCCCAGCCTTGGTGGGGATAACCGTGTTTGTCTTCACCGTAGGATTATCGTTATTTTATATTGAAGGCCAATTTGCCCTATTAAGCTTGAGTCTCGCCAGTTTCTTAACGCTCAGTGGCGCAATTTCATTTATTGGCTTGCTGCTTTTAAGCAAGAGTCTAAGAAACACTGACGCTAACTCAACGAAAGTGGCATCCGTTGCCAATCGTGGACGATGGAAAAAAGTCTTCATTATTTTATCTATGGTCATGGGGAGCTTAGCGTTTCTTGGTATCAGTCATTATGCTGCTAACAGCATTCCTATGCGCTGGGATGTGACAAAAGCCAAGCAACACACCTTATCTAAAAACACTGTCGATTTTATCAGTTCGTTAACCCACAAAGTCGAATTAACCGCATTTTATGTGGGGATGCCGCCAAAATATTTACAGGATCTGTTTAACGAATACGAACGACTATCTGCAGGTCTAATTAGCACGAAAATAATCGACCCGATTGAGAATATTTCTTTTGCGGCTAAATTTGGTAATGTGGTCAGCGGCAAGGAAAGGAAAGTTATCGTACAGTCGGGTGATGTGCGTAAAGATATTGATTTCACTGATGAACCGCTGACGGAAGAAAAACTGACTAATACCATTGCCCGTGCTAGTCGTTCACCAAGGCAAGTTTACTTTCTCAGTGGCCATGGTGAATACTCGATTTCAAATGAAGATAATCTTGGCTTATCCACCTTTAAGCAATTGTTAGCCGATAACAATATGCAAAGTAAACCGCTGATGTTAGGCATCACACAGTCGATCCCTGAGGATTGTGATGTGTTAATTATTGCGGGGCCGCGTACGGAACTCACGCAGCAGGAAGAAACGTTAATCGTTGATTACTTGTCGTCTGGTGGAAATGCATTATTTTTGATTGAGCAAACACTGGTCACCACACCCGATAAGCCACTGACAGCAGAGCAACAACAGCTAAACCCGTCATTAAACGGCATTATCAATCAATGGGGGCTTAACGTTCAGTCAGATGTTGTGGTCGATTTAACCAATCATATTGGTAATGATGTTGGCAGCCCAGCGACGAAAAATTATCAAAAGCACAAAGCCATTACCGAAGGTTTAGATTACACCTTTTACGTTCGGCCGCGCTCTATTCGAGTGTTAGAACAGCGTCGCCCGAATATTAAGCTTGCTGCTATCGCTTTGACTACATCGAAAGATCAAAGCTGGGCGGAAACGAATCGACACTTAGATATTCAATTTGATCCGGGTATCGACACTCCAGGCCCTGTGCCCATCTCTTATGTTGTTCTTGAAGAGCATCCGGCTAAGCCTAGCGCGCAGGATAAAGAGCTCAGCAAGCCATCAAACACGCGGATGATTGTTTTCACTGATGCTGACTTTTTGACAAATATCTATATTAATCAGTACAGTAATGCACAGATGGGGCTTAATGTTGTTAATTGGCTAGCAGAATTAGACTATCAGGTTTTTCTTAGCTCAAAAGCAGTAAAGGTAGAACGGTTAGATTTAACCAGCAAACAAAAACGCCAAGTAGTGGTGATATTATTCTTGTTGCCATTTCTCTTTGGTATTGCAGGCTTGGTTGTTTGGCTAAGGTCTAGAAACAACTAAAAGTATCAGTATCATTAACAGCCCCTAATCTGTTTGATCATTTTATGTCGCTTCCAACATCAACTTGAGTGAGTTGATGTTGGACCTATTTTGACTTGGAGCTGCACTTGAAGTTGGAATGAATTGAGCTAATACGTTATCGATGGCTAATTGATATCTTGTATATCACAAAGCAAATTGGCATAACGTTCCATCGCAATGTTCATTTTCTCTTGCAAGGATTGGCCTTTAGCCAGTAGCGCTTCTCTTGTCATCGAGGGAATGTCATTTTTGAATGCGAGTATGATAGTGTTCCCACCTGCAACTTCAAAACTGAGTCGTCGGTTTTCAAATTCATGCGCGAGTAATTCATCTAACTCTTGTCGTAATTCAAGCCCTGTATGGCAGATATTGAGCACCAGAACACCTTGTTCGTTAAGTGCATTTTTACAATCACGCAAGTAGCTTGATTGTACTTGCTTCGGCTCCATCCCATCTGAGTTGTATAGATCTGAAAAGATAATATCGCTCTTCATCTCGGTGTTTTTCATATAGTTCACCGCGTCGTCTATATGAATTAAAAGACGCTTGGTGTCGGGCAAGTAGAAATATTCTTTGGCCGTCTGCGCCACAGCTTCACGGTATTCAATCGCGTGCACGTTTATCTCGGCAAAACTACTGAGCAAATTCTTTGCCATTGAGCCTGCACCCAGCCCCATAATGGTGGCTATTTTGACGGTGGGGATAAACAATAACCCCGCCATCATGGCCTGAGTGTAGCCAAGTGTTAACCCATTAATGTCTTTGATTTTCATAGAGCTTTGATAGATTTTTCCATCGAAGCTGAGGATGCGGCTGGTTCTTGTTTGATAAACATAAATAGGGCCGTGATCATCCATTGTTGATGAGATACAGGTTCCATTGATATCCATGGTGTTCAATACCTCTTCAATACGCGTATATAACTGATAGAGCATCATAACGGAAAAGCGAGTCAGTAAAAGCGACATGGCCGAATATGGCTAAATGAGATGGCTCTTCAACGTATTACTTACGCCTATATTTCCGAGTTTGATGGGGCTGGGATTTGTGTTTTTTAATTATCAATTCAGATGTTGGAAGATGGTGCTTTCTAATCCAGTGCTGATGCGAGCAGGAGTGTTCATGGAAGTCAGATGTGCTTACGGCAAGTCTCAGTTGCGTCTGCACATGCGCTGACCGTAGGTCATTGGAACTATTATGGGCAGAAGCTAACTCACTTATGCCCAGTTTACCCCACCAAAAGTTATCTGAAGGTGAGTGTAGTGGTTTTGCGTTGTTTAATTAACGTTGAGTTCCGAATGTGGCCAATTACCGTACCTTCCCTGTAGTAGTCTCCAATTTGAAATACATAAATTCAAAACTGCGAAAGGGATACAAAGTTATGTTTAAAGATCTACATAGAAAAGAGCAGCCCCTACTTATCTGCAATGTCTGGGATGTCTCTAGTTCTCTAATTGCCGAACGGAACGGCTTCTCAGCGATTGGAACTTCTAGCGCAGCGATAGCAAAAATGTTAGGAAAAGAAGATGGTGAACATGTTTTATTCGAGGAGTTGTTGTCGATTGTGACGGCGATTTCTAACCTATCTAGTTTGCCTCTAACAGTAGATATTGAATCTGGTTATGGAGATTCTTCAGAAGTAATCGCTGAAAACATAATTGAATTAGCGAAGGTCGGGGTTGTAGGTGTGAACATCGAAGACAGTACAGTTGTTCAAGGTGAAAGGCTATTATGTGATGAAATTGAGTTCGCCAACAAACTCAAATCGGTTAAAGCTATACTAAACCAAATGAATATTACAATGTTTGTTAATGTAAGGAGCGATACTTATTTACTCAATATTGAAGACGCTCTCGAAGTGAGTATAGAAAGAATAGCAATGTACCAACGTGCAGGTGCAGATGGTATTTTCTTGCCATGCCTTAAATTTCCTAATGATATCAGGGCTGTCGTAGCAAGCACTGAACTACCGATTAACGTTATGTGTGTGCCCGACCTTCCGGACTTTGAGATGTTAGAAAGATTAGGTGTAAAACGTATTAGTATGGGTAACTTTTTACATGAAGCGATGCTGGATTCTTTCTCTTCTATGTTATCTTCGATCGTCTCGGAAAAGTCTTTTGGACAATTGTTCAAATAGGATTTGGAATTTGTGTGAGCAATTACATACACGCGTTTAAGGCATCAAAATACTTTCCATTATCTAATCATAGTGCGTTAGAGCTAAAAATCTAACGCATTTATGCCCCAAAACGATTTGGCTGATCTATCCGTTATTGTTTTTCAAAATCCAAGTCAACGTCGTGGTGCTTCGCCCACACCAGAGCCAAGGGGCAAAGCGCTTGCGCCCGTTCTTGATTTCATAAGAGTCAATCCCTCAGCGCCCCGGCGAAATTGTCTGAAAAGCGAAAATTTCCAACGGGGAAGATGGTGTTATTCGCTGCCTAAGTAGTTAGGGGGTTAGATTTCTGTTTTAAAATTGAAAATGCAGGAGCTGGAGCGTTGTGCTTTTCGAAACCAGTGTAGATGCGGCTGAGGCCTTTGATGGCATGGCCAATTCTGTTCCATACAGAATTTGGCATTTCCTCCGTCCTTGGAGGTCAGATGTCTTCATTGAGCTCACATGGACCCTTTCTTTTATAAAGAGTTGCAGCGAGCCTCAGTTGCGTCTGCACATACGCTGACCGCAGGTCATTGGAACCACCTTTGTCTGAAGGTAACGCATTTGTGCCCCTTTATCATCTAGAGTTAAAGCTCATTCATATCTTGTTCATGACAGTTTGACATACATTTGCTCATGTAAGGAATGGGTCATATCACCACTGCACACGCGAATCTTATTGTAAGCCATCTCCGCCAATAATTGCTCAGTGTGCGTAGTGAAGGCTATCTACATCTCAAAAAGTATGCATAAACAAAATACACAGAGGTAGCAGTCTCATATGGCATCGGGCGTGGCAAAGGCATGAAGATATGGCCATGGGCCTGATGGTTTTATCTGTCCGGGTGGGAATGGGCCCATCTTCATGTCTGGGATATGGGGCTGCGGGAGGTTAACTTTAACTAAGTTATGCCCAAATTTGATAGAAATCATAAAATAGTTACGTCGTATTAGGTCTAGTTGTTACTAGACCTTTAATTGGTAACTTGTGAAGGTGAGTGGAAAACACGTAAGCACGGCAAAGAGAAGCGTCGTACTTGGCGTAAGATACACCGAGCAGTCGATAGCTGTACTCATGAAGTTGTTTCAGCTGATGGTACCTATGACACTACAGGTAACTTAAGCTACTCAAACGGAAGGGTTGTAAGCCCACTGTTCCACCTAGAAGTAATGCCGGGTATTGGGAGGAAGGGCACCCGATAGAGGAAGCTGTAAAAGCGCTCAAAGTTAATCAATTAGCACAATGGAAACATGGTAATGATTTCCACGTATGGTCGTTCTCTGAGACTGCGATGTATTGATATATGCAACTAATTAGTCCCGAAGCCTTCTAGATTACAACGCTCAAGTAGGTGAAGCTTTAGCAGGCGTAAAAGTAATGAACAAAGTAATAGGACTAGGTATGCCAATTAGGAAACAAGCTGCCTAATTTGGGGGAGCAGCGTCTAGGGCCGTGATTTGTTCAACAACACCCTCTAGTTTACTTCGTCAACTTTGCGACATAACCGCAAATTCACCTGTATCATTATTGGGAAAAGGCACTGAACGTAATTACGTTCAGTGCTTTATATGCCTAACTGTTGCCAACTTAAATAGAAACTATAACGCTTATCCTAATAGCCTTATATAATTAGAAGGCTTTTTAATATTTTTAATGGCTTTCAATATCATTTTTAAGAGTTAAAAGCATGAGATATATAATACCTAGAGGTGGGAATATTCCGCCGACAGCCCCTAGAACAGCCGTAATAATTGGCGTGTTTGTTTTTCTTTTTCCTAGATAGTAACTCAGTACACCAACTAAAAAGATAAATGGCAATATAGCCATTGCAAATAACCCTGGGCTCAATGTCATAATAAATACCTTTTATTTTATTCCGACTATAGTGGATTTCTGCACACAGTTTCAGTGCTATTCGAACAGTCAATAATTGTAACAGAACCTTTAGGAACAGTTGATGTATCTGCAATATTTACAGCCAACCCATATGCTTTAAAAGCAGTTAAAAGTGATTGCCATGAAGTGAGTGACATTCCTGAAACGTCATAATTTTTTTTGAATGGATTATCTTTTGTTAAGTCTAACTCTAATCCATTCTCACCTGTGATTTTTATAAACTTTAAGTGGGCAATACCATCAGAATCAACAAAGTCAAAAACAGCATAAGCCACAGTATTATCTGAAAAAGTGAATTTTACGGCAGGAGCATTGATAGTTATGCCTGCTGAAATAGTTTTAGATAATGCCTCAAAAGCAATTAGGTATTTACCAATAACTGAACTGTCAAAGTATGACAGAGAATCGTAGTAACTTATAACGCTATTTCCTTTGTATGATGAACCTACAATATCTAACCCACTAGGTAATATTTCCTTAGGAACCCCTATTGTCCTCTGTGAAACTTCTTGATTGAGAGCATTTGTACTATTGGCTAAATCTATAAATAAATTCAACTCAGTATTAGTTATATTTACTTTGTCTGCAGTCAAAGTTTTTTCAAGCCAACAGTCATAAATAAAACCACCTTCACCATCTGGTTCTCTACCATTTGGATCGCATACTGTTTTAGAGTTTTTATAAACTGCATATTTTTTTATTTCATAATTTTTAAAATTCATAACGTTCACATAGATATTTTCTCTATGTATTGCATTATCTTTCGCTATTTGAGTAAATTGCGACTCAGTAACACAGCTACTGCACTCGATATAATAATTATCAATGGCTAATGCAGATGACGAAAATAGAACACTGCTAATAAATAATGTTGATAGTAACTTCATCTAAATATCCTTTTTAGATATACTCAATTTAATGTATTTATTACATTACGAAAAACGACCCTCTCACGTTACAAGGAAGTTTTCAAGATGAAATAAAAACCTTTACACTGTTGCTTTAATGTTAACTTATTGGCGAGTGAATGAAATAGCGAGCAGCAATAAGGTTCTTTACGCGGTTGTTAAAAGGTCAGAAGGGGATACCGTTAAAGGTGGTTACGGATAAATTCGCGAGCTATTCAGCTGCCAAAAATGAACTAATACCAAGTGTTGAGCACTATTCAGTTTAATATGAGAATAACCGATGTGAGTTATTGTATCGCTTTGACCGTCATCTACGACAAAAAGTATTATCGAATACTACGTGATTGATCCTTTTCTCAATGGATCCAGCTTAGAAAACAATAAGTGGGGTCAGTGTAAACTTTAATTGATACCCATACATTTGCTAATTCCACTACCCATTCTTAGACCCTTTGCACTAACGCGTTCCTGTCCAGAAATGAGCTAGACGCTACTCTAAACTCGCTGGCAGAGCATCTGCTGTGGAACGTGCAAGCTTCTGAAAAAGGGATTTTTCAGCAGAGCCTACATGGAGGTATTCACGGCGGCTTGCAAAGGACATAGTGGATGAGCTGCTTTCCATCATAAGTAGATGTTTTAGGTAATGGCACTAGAACCCGGCCCAGAAGCCTTGCCGGGATGACTCCCAATTATTCCCAAGTTGTTCTGCTAAGCTATCTCATCTCTGTCCAGATATGAGTTGAAGAGCCGCTGCTTAGTGGTATTTAGGTGCTCGAACAGCAGCCTGATCCAATGTGCCGATATTCAATTCTGCTCGAAACAAAAAACGCAGCTAATGAGCTGCGTTTTTTATTGCTGAGATCCTGTAAAGCACCGCTGCAATCTACTTTACTTAAAGACAAAATTACTAAGTAAAAAGTCACTAAATAAACAAGCCACCTAGTAAACAAATCACTAAGTTACCTCATAAAATGTCTAGAAGCTCATTTCAGGCACGTGTTCTGGCACAACGAGCTTACCTGCTGTTTTAGAGACTATCTCTTCAACCGATACCCCTGGAGCGCGTTCAAGCAGATGGAATGCGCCGTCTTTTATTTCCATAAAGGCTAAGTCAGTTAATACCCGTTTGATACAGCCAAAACCGGTGAGTGGCAGTTCGCATTTAGGGAGCAGCTTAGAGTTACCTTTTTTATCAGCGTGCATCATGGTGACGATGATATTGTCAGCGCCTGCGACTAAATCCATCGCGCCGCCCATGCCCTTAATCAGTTTACCGGGGATCATCCAAGAGGCGATAGAGCCTTGCTCGTCGACTTCAAATGCACCCAGTACCGTTAAATCAACATGGCCGCCGCGGATCATAGCGAAGCTCTCTGCGGATGAGAAAAATGAGGCGCCATCGACCGCGGTTACGGTTTGCTTGCCAGCATTGATTAAGTCGGCATCTATGGTCTCTTCTGTTGGAAACTCGCCCATTCCGAGTAAACCATTTTCAGATTGCAGCATCACCTCTATTCCTTCAGGAATGTAGTTGGCGACTAATGTTGGAATGCCTATGCCTAGATTGACGTAAAATCCGTCTTGGAGTTCTTTTGCTACACGTTGCGCGAGTTGTTCTCTTGATAATGCCATAGTGTAGCCTCCTTATCTTTTAGCGTCAGTGACGGCTTTAACGGTACGTTGCTCGATACGTTTCTCGAACGTGCCTTGGATAATACGGTTTACATAGATCCCAGGGGTATGAACATGGTCTGGATCGAGTTCACCAGGCTCAACAATGTGCTCCGCTTCTACCACGGTAATTTTACCGGCCGTAGCCATCATGGGATTAAAGTTGGCGGCGGTTTTGCGAAACACCAAGTTACCCATAGTATCGGCTTTCCATGCGCGAACTAAAGCAAAGTCGGCTTTAAGTGCAGGCTCTAATACATAGTGACGACCGTCTATTTCGCGGGTTTCTTTACCTTCAGCGACGGGCGTACCGTATCCTGTAGCGGTAAAAAACGCGGGAATACCGGCACCGCCAGCACGAATTTTTTCTGCGAGAGTGCCTTGAGGCGTTAAGATCACGTTCAGTTCACCCGAGAGCATTTGCTGCTCAAAGGTGGCATTTTCGCCAACGTAAGAGGCGATCATGGTATCAATTTGGCGACTCTTTAATAGCAGCCCTAGACCAAAGTCATCGACGCCTGCGTTGTTAGAGATAGCCGTTAGGCCTGTTACGCCCATTTTTACCATCTCGGCGATTAAGCCTTCGGGAATACCGCATAAGCCAAATCCACCGACCATCACGGTCATGTCATTACTGAGGCCTTTTAATGCCTCTTCATAACTACCGACAACCTTGTTTAGTCCTGCCATTGTTATAATCTCCTTATTAAAAGAGCCACTTTTAAAACCTGTAGGGTAGGCGGCTCTCTAAAACTATTCTCTAAAATCTAGTTCTCTAAAATCTAGTTCTTTAAAATATGTAAGCAACTCTGCGTTAAACGGCGAGTGCTTGTGCGACCTTGGCGCCATTCGTGCGCCCAAGTGCTTGGCTAATTTTGTTACCTGCAAGTGCAAGTTTGTTTAGATCGATACCGGTTTCAATACCGAGACCATGGAGCATATAGACGAGGTCTTCGGTGGCTAAATTACCCGATGCCCCTTTGGCATAAGGACAACCGCCAAGACCTGCCACCGATGAGTCAATGACGCTGACGCCAGTCTCTAAACAGGCCAATATGTTAGCGAGTGCTTGACCGTAGGTGTCATGGAAATGCAGCGCCAGTTGCGAAACGGGCACAACAGTGGCGACTGCTTCCACCATCTTCCGGGCATTATGCGCAGTACCAACACCTATGGTGTCGCCGAGCGAAATTTCATAACAGCCCATTTTGTAAAGTAATTCAGACACCCGAGCCACTTCACTCACGGCGATATGACCTTCGTAAGGGCAACCCAGCACGCACGATACATAACCGCGCACCCTGATATTATTGGCTTTAGCCAGCTCCATTACTGGGATAAAGCGCTCAATTGATTCCTCTATCGAGCAGTTAATATTGCGCTGGCTAAAGCTTTCTGACGCCGCGCCAAAAATGGCAACTTCGTCGGCGCCGGCGGCAAGTGCAAGTTCCAAGCCTTTAAGATTAGGGGTGAGGGCACTGTAGGTCACGCCAGTGTTACGGGTAATTCCTTTAAGCACATCAGCCGAGTCGGCCATTTGCGGTACCCATTTAGGCGACACAAAACTTGCGGCCTCGATGCGTTTTACACCCGCTGCGGCTAAACCTTCAATCAAGACAATCTTATCTGCCGTGGTGACGGGCTTTTCGTTTTGCAAACCGTCACGGGCGCCGACTTCAAATATGCTGACTTGTTTAGCGTATGAATTAGAGGCCATTTACGCTGGCTCCTCTGCTAAAGACGATTCAACAAAGGTGGGCTCAACTTCGGCGAGTAACATGCCGTCACTGACCAGCTCTCCGGCTTTAAAGAAGAACGCACTGACGGTGCCATCAAATGGCGCTTCAATGGTATATTCCATCTTCATCGCTTCCATCACCATAATGCCTTGTCCGGCAACCACGCTATCACCCATTTCAACTAGGTGGGTCACGATAGTGCCGTTCATTGGTGCTTTGAGCTTATCTTCTAAGTTGTCTTGCTCTTCGACCACTTCAGACTGAATGGCGCGGTAGTGATAACTGCTTGAGTTGATAAATAGGGTAAAGTCTTCACTTACTTGGCTGACGGGCACTTTTATCTTATGCCCTGTGCGCTTAATGGCTTGAGCGCAGTTGCTGCTCAGGGCTATTTCAGCATGCAGGGTTTCGCCGATGAGCTCACCAGATAGCGTTAACTGGCTATCATTCAAATTGAGCTGGTAGACCGATTGACCGCCGAGCTGAGTTTCAGTGAGCTCAAGGTGATTAACTTGTTGCTCATCATCGAGCAAGGCGACTTGATGCACACTGGCACTATTGAGTCTAAAGCCACTGACGGCTCCCCAAGGTGAATAAGGGTCGTGACTATTGATAGCACAGCGTTTAGCGTCCTCTTTACGGGCGCATAACTGATAAAGCGCGGCTAATGCCAAGGCTGTTTGGCGTTCATTGGTTTTAGTGTTGCTAAGACCATGACCAATTAATGCATCGCCATAACGCGCAATAAAGTCGGTGCTAAAATTGGCGTCACTAAAGGCGTCATGCTCAGCAATGTTGGCCAGAAACTCGATATTGTGTTTTAAGCCGCTAATTTGATATGAGGCAAGGGCATGAACAAGGCGCTGTAGTGCACGCGGGCGCGATTCATCCCAAGTGATAAGCTTTGAGATCATCGGGTCGTAAAAGTTACTGATCACATCATTTTCACGTACACCTGAGTCAATACGGACAAACTTGCTCTGCTCTGGCTCACGTAAAAAGTTGAGTTTGCCACTGGCTGGCAAAAAGTCATTTTGTGGATCTTCGGCGTAAATACGCACTTCAAACGCGTGGCCGTGAATACGCACTTCATCTTGTGTTAACGGCAGCTTACTGCCACTGGCGACCATCAACTGCCATTTGACGAGGTCTTGGCCGGTGACCATTTCGGTGACTGGGTGTTCTACTTGCAGACGAGTGTTCATCTCCATAAAGTAGAAGCTGCCGTCGGTATCCAGTAGGAACTCGACCGTGCCTGCACCCTCGTAATTAATGGCTTTTGCTGCAGCAACGGCGGCTTCGCCCATGCTGACGCGCAGTGCATCGCTAAGGCCTGGTGCGGGCGCTTCTTCGACGACTTTTTGATGGCGACGTTGAATGGAGCAGTCGCGATCGGATAAGTAGATACAGTCACCTTGGCTGTCGGCAAACACTTGTACTTCAACATGGCGAGGTTGGCGTAAATAACGCTCCATTAATAGCTTGTCGTTGCCAAATGAGCTTATGGCTTCGCGCCTTGCTGATTGAATTGCTTCAAGCACTTCACCACTGTTTTCAACAATGCGCATGCCTTTACCGCCACCCCCATAGGCCGCTTTAATAAGCAGCGGAAATCCCATTTTGTTGGCTTCGGCGATCAGTAAGGCATCATCTTGTGCATCGCCATGATAACCCGGCACTAACGGCACATTTGCGGCACCCATAATCTCTTTTGCCGCGCTTTTACTGCCCATAGAATCAATGGCTGCGGCACTTGGGCCCACAAACGCAATACCACTTTGTTCACATTTTAAAGCGAACTCGGCGTTTTCAGATAGAAAACCATAACCTGGGTGGATAGCTTGAGCGCCAGATTTCTTGGCAATCTCGATAATCAGATCTGCTTTTAAGTACGAATCCGCTGGCGCACTGCCACCGAGATAAAATGACTCATCGGCCATGGCAACATGACGAGCGTCAATGTCGGCATCTGAATACAGCGCCACAGTGCGTACGCCCATTACTTGAGCTGTTTTAATGATACGGCAAGCAATTTCACCACGGTTGGCAATTAGCAATTTGGTAAACATATTATTTGGCTCCTGGCGCGGTAGCAGCGTTATCGAGTACATCTTTTTGACTGATAGACCAGTCGGGACTGCGCTTTTCAAAGAATGCATTGAGGCCTTCTTGAGCCTCAATGGAAACTCGAATGCTAGCAATACGCTCACTGGTGTAATCGAGTGTGGTTTGATCTATTACGCCGTCTTCAAGTGTTGACAGTAAGCGCTTAGCCCATGCCATCCCCTGGGGGCTATTACTGAGCAGCGCAGCAATGATAGGGGCTGCTGCAGCATCTAAGTCATCTTCCACTTCGTGGATCACTTGCAGCTCAATGGCTTTTTGTACGTTGAATCGCTCGGCGGTCAGCATATAGCGACGCGCTGCACGTTGACCCATGGCGCGAGTGACATAAGGGCTGATCACTGCAGGCATGAGTCCAAGCTTCACTTCGCTTAAGCAAAAACTGGCTCGTGGATTGGCAATGGCGATATCGCAGCAACAAATGAGGCCAAGTGCGCCACCAAAAGCGACGCCTTGTACTTTAGCGATAGTCGGCTTAGGGAATTTGTCGAGTACTGACATTAACTTGGCGAGCTCGTTGGCATCGCTAAGGTTCTGCGCGAAATCCATTTTTGCTTGTTTGCGCATCCAATTTAGATCGGCGCCAGCACTGAAGTTTTTACCATTGGCTTTAACGACAAGCACTTGGCATTGCGGAGTGTGAGCGAAGTATTCAAGCACTTGGATCATCTCGCTTATCATCACTTCGTCAAACGCATTATGTTTGTCGGGGCGATCAAGGATAAGCTCAGCGACGCCATTATCGAGTGTGCAGCTGACATACTGACATTGCTGCGCAAGTCTTTCAGTGGTCATTTGTAGGGTTTCATTAGTCATTGTGTTGTTCCCAGTTTAGGTCCAAGGTTTAGCTTCTGCTTTCTGTCGCAGCAATGGCCGAGCCATTACATACGGAACACCCCAAATTTAGTGTCTTCTACTGGCGCATTTAATGCGGCAGAAAGGGCTAAACCAACAACATCTCGAGTTTGTGCTGGGTCAATAATACCGTCGTCCCATAAACGCGCGCTGGCATGATACGGGTGACCCTCTTTATCGTATTGCTCAACGATGGGCTTGCGGAAGTTTTGCTCATCTTCAGCTGACCAATCCATGCCTTTCCGTTTAAGACCATCACGTTTAACGGTGGCTAGCACCCCGGCAGCTTGTTCGCCGCCCATGACCGATATGCGCGCATTGGGCCACATCCACATCATGGTTGGATCAAACGCTCTGCCGCACATGCCGTAGTTACCGGCGCCATAGCTGCCGCCGATGATGACAGTGAACTTAGGCACATTGGCACATGACACTGCGGTCACCATCTTGGCACCATGCTTGGCGATACCTTCATGTTCGTACTTTTTACCGACCATAAAGCCAGTAATATTTTGTAGAAACAACAGTGGTATTTTGCGTTGACAGCAAAGCTCAATAAAGTGGGCGCCTTTTTGTGCAGACTCAGAGAACAAGATGCCATTGTTAGCGATGATGCCGACGGGGTAGCCATGAATACGCGCGAAACCACACACCAAGGTGGCGCCATAATTAGCCTTAAATTCGTCAAAGTCAGAATCATCGACAACACGTGCAATGACCTCTTTAACATCGAATGGCTTTTTAAGATCAGTCCCGACAATGCCATAAAGTTCGTTAATATCGAATTTTGGTGGTTTGGTTGGTGTCAGTAGTGCTTCAATCCGTTTTTGATGATTGAGTCGAGTGACGGCTTTGCGAGCAAGCTCTAAAGCATGGTCATCGTTTTGGGCCAAATGATCGGCAACGCCCGATATTTTAGTGTGTACTTCAGCGCCGCCAAGTTCTTCAGCAGTGACCTCTTCGCCGGTGGCAGCCTTTACCAGTGGAGGACCTGCTAGGAAGATGGTGCCTTGCTCTTTAACGATAATTGACTCGTCTGCCATCGCGGGAACATACGCACCACCTGCGGTACAAAGCCCCATCACCACGGCAATTTGCGGAATACCTTTAGCCGACATTTTCGCTTGGTTATAAAAAATGCGCCCGAAATGCTCTCGGTCTGGAAACACTTCATCTTGACGGGGTAAGTTTGCGCCGCCTGAATCGACAAGGTAAATACAGGGTAGGTGACAACGGCTGGCAATCTCTTGCGCTCGCAGATGCTTTTTCACCGTCACAGGGTAGTAAGTACCGCCTTTAACTGTGGCATCGTTGGCGATAATCATGCATTCAACACCACTCACTCGGCCTATACCGGCAATAATGCCGGCAGCAGGGACGAGGTCTTCATAGAGTTCGAAAGCGGCAAACTGTGATATTTCTAAAAAAGGAGAACCAGGATCGAGTAGTTTCTCAACACGTTGACGCGGCAGTAGCTTTCCACGTGAAAGGTGACGTTCACGAGCAACGTCGCCGCCACCTTGTTCAATTTGATGTAGTTTTGATTTTAGGTCTTGAACGACGGCGGCCATGTCATCAAATTTGGCTTTGAATTCATCGCTGCGGGAATTAATACGACTGCTGAGTTGAGTCACAATTTCAATCCTTTTGAAGTTGGAACCAGAGCGACGTTGTGGCTGTCGCCCGTATTCCAAATTAGGGCTCTAATGACTCGCTAAACGAGTCTTATTATTGGTTTATTTTGACTCGTTAAACAGTTCGCGGCCAATGAGCATACGGCGAATTTCTGATGTACCTGCGCCAATTTCATAAAGCTTAGCGTCACGCAGCAAGCGGCCAGTGGCGTAGTCATTGACGTAACCGTTACCGCCGAGCAGTTGAATCGCATCGAGTGCCATTTTGGTCGCCAGTTCCGCAGAATACAAAATAGCGCCGGCGGCATCTTTACGGGTTGTTTCACCGCGGTCACATGATTTAGCGACGTTGTAGATATAAGATTTTGCGGCGTTCATGCCAGTGTACATATCGGCAAGTTTGCCTTGTACTAGCTGGAACTGACCAATAGATTTACCAAACTGCTCACGCTCGTGAACGTAAGGTATGACGATATCCATACACGCCGTCATGATCCCAAGTGGGCCACCAGACAACACCACACGCTCATAATCAAGCCCACTCATTAACACTTTAACGCCATTGTTTAGGCCGCCAAGAATGTTTTCTGCTGGGACTTCACAATCTTCAAAAACAAGCTCACAAGTGTTTGAACCACGCATGCCGAGCTTGTCGAGTTTTTGTGCTTGGCTAAAGCCTTTAGAGCCGCGTTCGACAATAAAAGCGGTAATTCCGTGTGCACCTTTATCGAGGTCCGTTTTTGCGTAGATAACATAGGTGTGGGCATCTGGGCCGTTAGTGATCCACATCTTGTTGCCGTTGAGAATGTATCTGTCACCCTCTTTACGTGCATGCAGTTTCATTGAAACCACATCTGAACCGGCATTGGGCTCACTCATGGCTAAGGCGCCAATGTGTTCACCTGTCACCAGTTTTGGTAGGTACTTGTCTTTTTGCTCTTTACTACCGTTACGGTTTATCTGGTTAACACAAAGATTTGAGTGAGCGCCGTAGCTGAGCCCGATAGAAGCTGATGCGCGTGAAATCTCTTCCATGGCAACGACATGCGCTAGGTAGCCCATGTTAGCACCACCGTACTCTTCTGCAACGGTGACCCCTAACAGACCCATATCACCGAGTACTGGCCAAAGCTCGTTAGGAAACGCGTTATCGATATCCGTTTTGGCGGCTATTGGTGCTATTTCGTTAGCAGCAAAATTTTGTACCGCGTCGCGTAGCATGTCGACGTCTTCGCCAAGGTCGAAATTTAGAGATGAGTAGAGTTGAGTCATGTGCTTGTGTCCTGTCAATGTGTCCATTTATTCAAGTTCACTGATCTATGTCGTGATACTCGTAGGCTTGTTATTTTGTTGGTGTTATCAAGTGCTGTTTTTACTGACTATTGTTCACGAGTGCATCACGGCATTGCTGTTCTGCCGAGTTGAGCTCCATCAATACCACTTTTATATCGTCCATTTGCTGCTGTAGGGCGACTTTTTTGTCTTCCACTAATTCGAGCATGGTGTGCAGCTGTGTGCTGCTGTTTTTGTCTGCATCGTATAGTTCGAATAAGCGTCTTGTTTCTGCTAATGAAAAACCTAAACGCTTACCTCGTAAAATGAGTTTGAGTCTGACCCGTTCGGTCAAATTGTAGATCCGAGTTTGACCACGACGTTTAGGTTTTAGAAGACCTTGATCTTCGTAAAAACGAATACTACGAGTCGTGATATCAAACTCTTTTGATAGATCACTAATTGAGTACGTCGTTTGGGGTAACTGTTTTTCAGTCATTAATAACACCATATTTATTAACTTTTCTTGCACGATATAGGAAGTTTACGTAAAGGTAAAGTTTGCGGTGCGGTGTAACCGCTGTTTTCATGTCAATTGTGCGTGCCATAACAGTCACATTCGATAAACATACGTTTGATTTTAAGTGGGTTTATCGCTCGGTAAACCCTTAGTTAACATGTTGTTAACTATTTTTATATTTGCTTTAAATTGCTGTGGATGACTCTTTTACCCACTCATTCTAAGGTCTAATGGGGATTTTATGAGCGGCGGAGCATAATGTTTCAAAGGCAATAAAAGGACAAGGCTCATCGCGATGTGGCAACGTTTACGCTGCGGTGACGTTAACTGGAGTATGCATAGTGAAAGATAAAAACACGCAATTACATGCAAGTTCAATCTCAAATCCACAACAGTTTTGGGGGCAAGCTGCACAAGCAATTGATTGGATATCACCTTGGGATGTCATCCTTGATGACAGCGAAGCGCCTTTTTACCATTGGTTTAAAGGCGGCAAGATGAATACTTGCTTCAATGCGGTTGATAGACACGTGATTGCCGGGCGCGGATCTCAAATTGCTATTCAGTACGTCAGCCCTGTGACAGAGACTGAATATGGGATTACTTATCTAGAGCTACAAGCTCAAGTCAGCCGCTTAGCAGGCTATATGGATTCTATCGGCGTTAAAAAGGGCGACCGAGTGCTGATTTATATGCCGATGGTGCCTGAAACGGCCTATGCGATGCTGGCGTGTGCGCGCATTGGTGCTATTCACTCAGTGGTGTTTGGGGGCTTTGCTGCCAATGAACTGGCGACGCGGATAAACGACGCCAAACCTAAACTGATTTTGTCAGCGTCGTGCGGTATTGAGCCGTCAGGCGTTGTTGCTTATAAACCGCTACTGGATAACGCGCTTGAGCAGGCGACTCATAAAGTAGGGCACTGCTTAATCTTAAACCGCAGCCAGTTAGAAGCTTCATTACAGCAAGGCCGAGATGTTGACTGGCAGCTAGGCGTTGCTGCAGCGCCAAACATCGACTGCGTGGTGTTAGAGGCCACCGATCCACTCTACATCCTCTATACCTCGGGGACGACGGGGCAACCTAAAGGTGTTGTTCGCGACAATGGCGGCCACAGTGTAGCGCTTGCTTGGTCGATGAAAAATATTTATGACATTGGCGTTGGTGATAGCTTTTGGGCGGCATCAGATGTGGGCTGGGTAGTGGGTCACTCTTATATTGTTTATGGGCCATTGCTGGTAGGCGCTACGACCTTAATGTATGAAGGTAAGCCGATTGGTACGCCCGATCCTGGAGCATTTTGGCGCACGATTGCAAACTACAATGTGAAAAGCTTTTTTACAGCGCCGACCGCAATAAGAGCCATTAAGCGAGACGACCCTGATGGCGAGTACCTTGAAGGTATTGATTTATCCTGTCTGAAATATGTGTTTCTGGCCGGTGAGCGCTGCGATCCAGACACTCTGCATTGGTCAGAAGAAAAGCTTAAAAAACCGATTATCGATCATTGGTGGCAAACAGAAACGGGTTGGCCTGTTGCGGCAAACTTGATGGGATATGCGCCTGTTGAGGTAAAAGCGGGTTCACCTGCACTGGCCGTACCTGGCTATCAAATTGAAGTGGTTGATATGATGGGTGACCAAGTCGCCTCGAACGAGTCTGGTAATGTGGTGATTAAGCTGCCATTGCCCCCAGGTACTTTAACCACGCTTTGGCAAAACGAGCAGCGCTATAAAGACAGTTATTTGTCGATGTATCCGGGTTATTACCTCACTGGAGATGCAGGATATAAAGATGAGGATGGTTATCTTTATATCATGAGTCGCATTGACGACATCATTAATGTGGCTGGACATCGTTTATCGACGGGTCGATTTGAAGAGGTGTTATGCCAGCATGAGGCGGTTGCCGAGGCTGCAGTGATTGGCGTCGCTGATGAGCTTAAAGGCCAGGTGCCGTTAGGATTAGTGGTACTAAAAAAAGGTGTCACCCTAAATGAAGCTGAACTGAATCAACAATTAAGGGCGCTAGTACGGCAAGAAATTGGCCCCGTTGCCGCCTTTAGGTTAGTCAGCGCGGTACAAAAGTTACCTAAAACACGCTCAGGTAAAATTTTGCGAGGTACAATGCGAAATATTGCCGACAACAAAAAATACAATGTGCCTGCCACAATTGAAGATCCAGCCACATTAGATATTGTTCGTAACACCTTGACTCGTATGGGGTATGCCGACGCGCACATATAAGCGGATGGGTATTTAAATAGTAAACTCTATGGCAAAGTCGTTAAACGGCTTTGCCATTTTTTATGTTCATGCTTGTACTTATTCCCAGAACCCACTTCTGTAAATTTTAAATTTTATCAATAGAACGTTTTTGTTGTGTTATCAGACGGAGAATGCGAAGGAACAGTATCTTATTGCGGTAATTTTTTACTCGTGAACAATAAAGTATGACTGCGGTTTGTACAAAGTTGATAGCGTCAACATCGTAAATTTCTCGTGACTAAGATTAAGGTTGCTAGTAATTTACTTACCAAAGTCTGTATAATCTACAACAAAACAAACCCTATCAAGTGAGTAAAATAGTTTGAATTTACGACTAAAATAGATAGGAAAATCCTCTGTGACCTGCGGAATAAAACTTAAATGAATAACCAAAACGAGCTTTACGATATTGGTGTGATTGGCTTAGGTGTTATGGGTAAGAACCTAGCGCTCAATATAGCGGATAACCAATACCGAGTTGCAGCATTCGACCTTGATACTGCCAAAGTACAAGACGTTGTAGGGCAAGAAGAATTAGAACGCGTTAAATATTTAGACAGTACAGTCAAGGCACGTATCGATGGCTGTAATAATCTTTCTGAAATGTTGTCTAAATTAGAAAAACCACGGATTGTTTTACTCTCTGTTCCCGCAGGCGCTCCAGTCGACGGCGTGTGTAAATCATTAATCGAAGCGGGCATAGAGTCCGATGATATCGTTATCGATACAGGTAATAGTCTTTGGACTGATACGGTCGAGCGTGAAAAGCGTTACGCAGACGATTTCCTCTTTTTTAGCTGCGCCGTGTCTGGCGGTGAAGTCGGTGCGCGTTTTGGCCCCTCATTAATGCCAAGCGGCAGTTTAAAGGCATGGGACCGTATCGAGCCTATTTGGCAAGCAATCGCGGCCAAAGTCGATGCTGAAACGGGTTTACCTATAGAGCGTTTTGAACCCGGCAACCCTGTTAAAGAGGGTGAACCTTGTACTACTTACATCGGTCCTGCTGGCGCCGGTCATTATGTGAAAATGGTTCATAACGGCATTGAATACGCCGACATGCAGTTGATCTGTGAAGCTTACCAGTTACTTCGAGATGGACTTGGCTTCACCCCCGCTGAAGTGGGTGAGGTGTTTGAACGCTGGAATAAAGGCGAGCTTAATAGCTATCTAATGGAAATTAGCGCCGATGTGCTAAAGCAAGCCGATCCATTAACCGGGGCACCGTTAGTGGATATGATTTTAGATAAAGCGGGGCAGAAAGGCACTGGGCTTTGGACGGCGGTTAGTAGCCTACAAATAGGCTGCCCAGCGCCAACAATCGCAGAAGCGGTTTACGCCCGCGCGGTGAGCACTCAAAAAACACAGCGCGTTGCACTGAGTAAAATACTTGCAGGGCCGAGCAAGACACAGTTACAAGCGGTTGATAAGCAGACCTTCATCGACCAACTTGAAAGTGCACTCTACTGCGCCAAAATATCGAGTTATGCGCAAGGTTTCCAACTGATGACGATGATGGCAAAAGAGCAAAATTGGACGTTAGATTTTGCTGCCATCGCTAAGATTTGGCGTGCCGGTTGTATTATTCGAGCGACCTTCTTACAGTCAATCACTAAAGCCTATGAGCAAGAATCTGATCTTGAAAACTTACTGATGGCAGATGTGTTTGCTGAGGCTCTTTCGCGTAAGCAAGGCGAATGGCGCATTGCAGTATCTCACGCGGTATTAAGTGGTATTCCAACGCCTTGTATAAGTTCTGCATTGGGTTATTACGATAGTTATCGCTGTGCGACCCTGCCGGCGAGTCTGCTTCAAGGTCAACGCGATTTTTTCGGTGCACACACCTTTGAGCGTACCGATAAACCTGTCGGTGAGAAATATCATCTTAACTGGAGCAGTGAAGAGCGGACATTGAGCAAGCTGTAAGACGCGACGATTAATCACTAGTGATAGGTGCCGTCAAGGCTGTATTGCCCCTTAACAACGTGTCTATATAAACACATAAACGCCGCAGATAGAGCGGCGTTTATGTGTTGGAAGCGCTTAGTTGCGACTGGGGTAAATACCCGTTATCGACATAATGTACTGAAGCCCTAATGTGGGCTGCCAAACCGGGAATGGCACACTGCTGCCATTATTCTCGACGGTAACAGTTCCACCTGTTATACCTGCTCCAGAGCCTGTGATCTGTACGTCAACTTCAACGGCATCACTCGCCATCCGGGTGGTTTTTGTGGCAGCATAAGTATCGGTAGCAGGCCTACCTGAAACTTGAGGCGTCGCCCAGTAGGCGCCTTCTGCATCATCTTGGCTGCCCTTGCCATTTGCGGCATTGACAGTGGTAGTTGCCGTAGCGGAGAGCTTTGATCCTGGTGAGGTTTGAGGATTAAACGATGCGCTATGGTTGTGGGTAGGCATATGCTGTAGGTCGAGCGCAATGGTGTCGCGGCCTAGTTTGTCACCTAAATTAACCGTTACTTGTGCGCCTGGTCCTCGTCCCGTACCCACAGGGGCTCGGCCACGAAGATCCGGAATGCCAAATGTGGTGCGGGCATCGCCACCATAGGTGTTACTCAGTACTGAGAATATCGCTTGGTTATCGGAAATGGACAGCATTTGTCCATTACATCCAACCCAGCCCCTTGGGACAAAATTGCCAGCGAAGATCATACTGGTGCCTAACATGATTTCCATAAACGTTCCTTGTTTAAAAGTGCCTAAGGCACTGTGGGGGAGATTGTCTTTGACCCATCGAGTTGACGTTGCAACCAAGGAGACATCAAACAATCGATAACTAAATTAATGCGTGGTTCTGAACCTCTGTGGTCGACCCAATGAGGTCTATTCGTATCGAGGTACCACAATTCATTGGTGCGCATGGGGACTAACTCCCCCTCTAACCAAAACTCTACTCCCAGTTGTCCGCTAATCGGCACATGTAATCGTGCAGCACCAAATTGAGCACCTAACTCAGAGTCACAATGAGGCAAAATACTGCTGTTAGGCGCTAATTTCATCAGTCGAACGCTTCGAATAGGCGCTGTAATAGCGTTAAGAAGAGCTAAGACATTGGGACTATTTTTTAAAGCTGGCAAGTTGACCCAGTTTTCGTTATCAGCCTCGATCGAAAAGTTTTGCAACAATGGGTGTGCTTGCTGATGTTGCTGTTGGCACCGCAGAGCGATGGCCTGCCATTGGCCTTGATATTGCCTTTTATTAACATGACAGTGCCAATGCTCATGGGTTATGCGGGCAATATCTGTTGCCAACCCATTTGGAAAACTTTCTAGGAACAGTCGCTTAAAGGGCAGGCTCGTTTGAACTTTATAATAATTCAGTTTGATTCCCCACTGGCTAATGATGAATTCTTAGACGATAATGTTGTCAGTTCGTTAAATTTGGCACTAAAAATCGTTTTATACAAGGTCGTTTAAATTTCGCTTGCTGTTTAAGCCGTGAAGCAATTTAAAAATGGATCTTCAAGTCAAGGATGACAATCAAAGATGATGGAAAAAGATACACGGCAGAATGGTGAGTTGATATTGGCTCAAAGTGGACCTGCTACGTTATTGAGTCCAATGGACTCCATGGCTGAACTCAATCGTTTACTGCGTGAGCAGCTCGCTCAAGATGATGCCTCCCCGACACCGTCTTCGGTTGTCGTTACGGAGCCCAGCCAAACCACGGTATCTGTAAGCGATTGCGCGACAGAGGTCGTCACTTCAATGTTGTTGGCCAATGACGATAAAAAAGTGCAAATCCAGCTTCAGCAACTGTTTGAAAAATTATTAGTCATATATCAACAAGCCGATATAAGCATCGCCGATCGCAAACGACAGTATATTGCAGCCCACGGTTTGGTCATGGCGCCGGATCAATGTGTCACCACCCAAACTGATACTCACCGAGTGCAGGCATTTATTCGCGGTATTGATGCTGCATTGACCAAACTGGATCGAGAACAACCAGAAGGTTCATTGCGGTTGTTGTATCCTGCGTGTGGCCCATTTGCACCATTACTGCTGCCATTGTTAACTTACTATCGAGTTAACGAGCGTTTTGGGCGGCAGCGATTGCAGGTTACCCTTATCGATATGCAACCTGGGGCTGTGGCTAGCTTACAAACTTTGGTGCAAGAACTGCAAATTGAGTCATTTATCGAGTCCATATTGTGTATGGATGGATGTGATTATTACAGTGAACGACCTTTTGACCTGCTCGTGGTAGAGGCTATGCAACACGGCTTTAGCCGAGAAGGTCACTTGCCACTCGTTCAACACCTTGTCTCGCAATTATCTCCTCATGGTTTGATGATCCCTGCGAGGGTGTTGATCACAGCGCAGTTGGCTGTGGGGCAATATGAGTTCATCGAGCGCTGGCGTAATCGCAGTGCTAATGAACTGCCTTTGTCGGTGGAGCGGATTGAGCTGGGGGAGATCTTGAGTCTCACTAAAGAGAGTGTCTTACAGCTGCAAACCTTGAATTTGGGCGTTGATTCGTCGCTAGTGACTTGTAACCAAGTGACCATTCCCATAATCGCCGCGGATCTTGGCCCGCAACTGCTGCTTGTGTGTACCCAAGTATTTACCTTTGGTTTAGACAAAGTTGATGAATATCAATCTGGGATCACCCATCCACTGCCAGACTCTCAGGTCTGCATTAACTTTACGCCCAGCGACCCCAAGGCGGGAGATTTACTTTTAGAAAGCGGTGATCAGATTAAGTTTTACTACCGTTTAAATGGCTTACCTGGCTTTCTTGCAACAAAAGGTAATGCTTAGCAATGACTATCTCTCCTCGCTATCGTATCGTCTTGTTTGCTTCAAGTTGCGCCAGTCTTCCCTTGATAGAACAATTACATCAGCTAGAAATGTTAGTCGGTGTTGTGGTGTCTAATCGTGAGGACGGCGATGCCCAGCAGTTATTGGCCACATTAAGTGAGGCCAATATTCAGACGCTCGCCTACGTACAGGGCTCAAATCCCACAGTGGCAAAGTCAATACAGAGCTGGCAAGCCAATATAGGTCTCATTTTTTCATTTCCCCACAGACTGCCTCCATCAATAATAGCACTGTTTTCAGGGGCATTATTTAATGTTCATGCGTCCTTGTTGCCTGATTATCGGGGATCGGCCCCCCTATTTTGGCAGCTAAAAAATCAGCAAACTAACAGTGGTATAAGCATCATTAAGGTGGAGGAAAAGTTAGATGAGGGGCCGATTGTTTGGCAACAGCCGCTAGTGATAACCCCTTTAGATACCTTAAACAGTTTGACCAGCCGGGTGATGTCGATAGTGCCAAGTGTGGTGGTTAGCTTTTTACAGCAACTGGCCAACGGCGCAATTGATGCGAGGTTGCAGCTGGGGCGGGGTTGCCACGCGCACCGGCCTCAGGCTGAAGATGTGCAGGTCAATTGGGCGACTATGAGCAGTGCACAAATATGTGCGTTAGCTAGAGCTTGTAATCCCACGTATGGCGGGGCGCTTTTATGTTTTAACGGTGTCACGGTAGGGCTATATCAAGCCACTGAGATTGCATTGCCGACGTTTGGTGTCAATGCCGGAACGGTAGTGTATGTCGGTGAACCTCATGGGTTAGTTATCGCCACATTCGATGGGGCTATTCGGTTAGATGTAATGAATTTGAAAGAGGGAGTGTTTAGCGGGCTAAATTTTGCTGAGCACTTTTGCTTTGATGCTGGGATGAGTTTTGATTGAACTAATGTAAAAATAAATGGATTTAAACGGGTTCAAATTGCTCAACGGAATGTAACTCTATTTTCAACGGAATGAATTATGAAACTTATTATTGCTCACTGCGCGTTATTATTATTATCGTTAATGTTAATGACACAGGCTCATGCAGTAACGGAGGCTATCAGTTTTGATGGTGGTGATTATGTCGAAATGACTGGTATTGTTCCGGAGTTAACAGAGGTAACGAGTTTATCGATAGTGACTTGGGTTAAGTTTGATAATGTCAGCCAATCACAGTGTTTCTTCTCTAGTTCGGATGCCGGTTTGGAGTTGTGTGTCGATTTTAACGGTGAAGATGATTTAGCCAATGCGATCGTAGTTTCTGAACCAGGAGTTCTAAGTAAGAGCCCTGCTCTAAGCTGGGCAGTAGGAACTTGGTACCAATTTGCGATAACTTTCGAAGTAGCTGGAAACGGAGATTTTAAAATCTATCGTAACGGAGGATTATTAAGTGATGACGGCCAGTATTCTCGAGCGACGTTCATAGACATTTTAGCGAGTGAAATTGTACATCTTGGTAAGCCGTCAAGCTATAGCGTTACAGCGGGGTATTCTAGTTTTTCCGGTGATATTGATGACTTCCAAATATACAGCACCACTTTATCAGCTGCGGATATTAGCTCGCTCTATAATGGCGCTAATCCACAAGAAATTGCTGCAGATACCGCAGGGTTAATTTCCTATTGGAAAATGAATGATGTCGTTGCTCCTTTGGTTGATAGCGATGATACGGGGGGGCATGGCGGCACATTTCCTGGTGGTAGTAGCAATCCAACTCTGTCTCAAACCGGTATAGTCTCTGCTGTGGTGAGTAATACCCCTCCTACCATTTCTCTTGCAAGCTCAACGCTGAGTTACACTGAAAATGACTCTGTAACCCAAATCGATCCTGCGGCCACAGTGTTAGACAGTGACGGTGACGCGGATTGGGATGGCGGTACGCTCAAAATACAGCTTACCGCTGAGTCAGCAGATGAGTTTAGTGTGAGTGATTTAGATGGCGATGGCAGCGTAATAACCATTAATGACTATGACATACTGGGTAATGGTACAAACATTGGTAGTTTGAGTGTATCTGGAGGGGTCGTGAATAATGGCGCCGCTTTGACCATCACCTTCAACAGTCATGCTACCAACACACTGGTACAGGAAGTACTGCAATCACTGCATTACCGTAATGTTTCTGATAATCCGAGTACCAATAATCGGACTATTACGGTAACCGCCACCGATACCAATGCTGGCACCGCAAGTGCTACCCGCACTATTAGCGTCTCAGCACAAAATGATGACCCGCTGCAAACAGGTTCTTTACCGACTGATCTTAGCGTGACAGAGGATGTGCCCAGTAATCTGGATTTAAGCGCTGTGAATGTAAGCGATGCCGATGGCACTAGTCTGACGTTAATTTTTACTACAGACGCTGGCACTCTATTAGTGGCCGATGGGGCTGCAGGCAGTGTTACTGAAACCGGCAGTGGTACAAATATCATAACGTTAACCGGTACGCCGACCAACGTTAATACTTACCTCGATACAGCCAGCAACCTAAAGTATTTAGGGATATTGAATGCGGCAGGGAATGATGTTGCGGTATTAACCCTCGAGGTAAACGATGGCGGTAATACTGGCAGCGGCGGTGGTGGCAATATCACTATTGGCAGCATTAATATAGACATCACTGCGGTAAACGATGCACCGACTCATATCAGCTTGACGGGCACTAGCATCAACCAAAGTGATACCGCTGCAGGTGCAGATATTGGCACCATCAATGCTGTCGACGTTGATGATGTCAGTTTTATTTACAGTTTGGTTGCTCAGGGAGTATCGGATTCGGGCAGTTGTGGTACGGGTAATGATGTCAATAACGTTTTGTTCCAAGTTACGGGTACGGCTCTTGAAACTGCAGCTGCTGTAGATTCAGGCAGTTATAAATTGTGCCTGCAAGTGAGCGATGCTCTTTCTACTTACCAAATCGCATTTTCTATTGATGTTAATGATGATGGCGCACCAAGTCTCAGTATTACGGGGGCAAGCGGTAATATCAACGCCGCCTTCACTGCGAGTTTCACATTCAATGAGTCAGTCACAGGGTTTGACGCGGCAGATATCGCAGTGAGTAATGCTTCAGTGACGAACTTCTCTGGCAGTGGCGCAAGTTATAGTGCGCTCATTACGCCAACGGCCGCTGGCAGTGTCACAGTCGATGTGGCAGCTAATGCCGCTATCGATGGTGCCAGTAACGGCAATACCGCAGCGGTGCAATTAACCGCGACTTACGATGCCAGCAAGCCAAGTGTTTTGATTAGTGGCGCTTCAGGTAATATCAACGCCGCCTTTACCGCGACATTCGCTTTTAGTGAATCCGTCACCGGTTTTGATGCTGCAGATATTTCTGTTAGCAATGCAGGTGTATCAAACTTCAGTGGTTCGGGTGGCAGTTATAGTGCGCTTATCACGCCCACCGCAGCAGGCAGTGTCACGGTCGATGTGGCAGCCAATGCCGCTATCGATTCTGCCAGTAACGGCAATACCGCAGCTGTGCAGTTAACCGCCATCTATGACGCCAGCAAGCCAAGCCTGGCGATTGCGGGGGCAAGCGGTAATATCAACGCCGCCTTTACCGCGACATTCGCTTTTAGTGAATCCGTAACCGGTTTTGATGCTGCAGATATTTCTGTTAGCAATGCAGGTGTTTCAAACTTCAGTGGTTCGGGTGGCAGTTATAGTGCGCTTATCACGCCCACCGCAGCAGGCAGTATCATGGTCGATGTGGCAGCCAATGCCGCAATGGATTTAGCCAGTAACGGCAATACTGCAGCAGTGCAGTTAACTGCCACCTATGACGCCAGCAAGCCAAGCCTGACGATTGCGGGGGCAAGCGGTAATATCAACGCCGCCTTTACCGCAACCTTTGCTTTTAGTGAATCCGTAACTGGTTTTGATACTGCAGATATTTCTGTTAGCAATGCAGGTGTATCAAACTTCAGTGGTTCGGGTGACAGTTACAGTGCGCTTATCACGCCTACCGCAGCAGGCAGTGTTACGGTCGATGTGGCTGCTAATATAGCCGTCGATTCTGCCAGTAACGGCAATACTGCAGCAGTGCAGTTAACCGCCACTTATGACGCCAGCAAGCCAAGCCTGACGATTGGGGGGGCAAGCGGTAATATCAACGCCGCCTTTACCGCAACATTCACCTTTAGTGAATCCGTAACTGGTTTTGATGCTGCAGATATTTCTGTTAGCAATGCAGGTGTTTCAAACTTCAGTGGTTCGGGTGACAGTTACAGTGCGCTTATCACGCCCACCGCAGCAGGCAGTATCATGGTCGATGTGGCAGCCAATGCCGCAATGGATTTAGCCAGTAACGGCAATACTGCAGCAGTGCAGTTAACTGCCACCTATGACGCCAGCAAGCCAAGCCTGACGATTGCGGGGGCAAGCGGCAATATCAACGCCGCCTTTACCGCGACATTCGCTTTTAGTGAATCCGTAACCGGTTTTGATGCTGCAGATATTTCTGTTAGCAATGCAGGTGTTTCAAACTTCAGTGGTTCGGGTGGCAGTTATAGTGCGCTTATCACGCCCACCGCAGCAGGCAGTGTCACGGTCGATGTGGCAGCCAATGCCGCTATCGATTCTGCCAGTAACGGCAATACCGCAGCGGTGCAATTAACCGCGACTTACGATGCCAGCAAGCCAAGTGTTTTGATTAGTGGTGCTTCAGGTAATATCAACGCCGCCTTTACCGCGACATTCGCTTTTAGTGAATCCGTAACCGGTTTTGATGCTGCAGATATTTCTGTTAGCAATGCAGGTGTTTCAAACTTCAGTGGTTCGGGTGGTAGTTATAGTGCGCTTATCACACCCACCGCAGCAGGCAGTGTCACGGTCGATGTGGCAGCCAATGCCGCAATGGATTTAGCCAGTAACGGCAATACTGCAGCAGTGCAGTTCACCGCCACCTATGATGCCAGTAAGCCGAGTGTTTTGATTAGTGGTACTTCAGGTAATATCAACGCAGAGTTTACTGCGAGCTTCACTTTCAGTGAATCTGTCATTGGTTTTGATGCTGCTGACATTGCGCTGAGCAATGCAACAATTTCAAGCTTTACTGGAAGTGGTAAAACGTATTCAGCGCTGATCACACCCACCGCAGCAGGCAGTGTCACGGTCGATGTGGCAGCTAATGCCGCTATCGATGGTGCCAGTAATGGCAATACTGCAGCGGCGCAGTTCACCGCCACCTATGATGCCAGCCAGCCAAGCCTCACTATTAGTGGTGCTTCGGGTTATATCAACGCAGAGTTTACTGCGAGCTTCACTTTCAGTGAATCTGTCACTGGTTTTGATGCTACTGATATTGCGCTGAGCAATGCAACAATTTCAAGCTTTACTGGAAGTGGTAAAACGTATTCAGCGCTTATCACACCCACTGCAGCAGGCAGTGTCACGGTCGATGTGGCAGCTAATGCCGCTATCGATGGTGCCAGTAACGGCAATACCGCAGCGGTGCAATTCACCGCCACTTATGACGCCAGCAAGCCAAGCCTGACGATTGCGGGGGCAAGCGGTAATATCAACGCCGCCTTTACCGCAACATTCGCCTTTAGTGAATCAGTGACTGGTTTTGATGCTGCAGATATTGCACTGAGCAATGCAACAGTTTCAAGCTTTACTGGAAGTGGTAAAACGTATTCGGCGCTGATCACACCCACTGCAGCAGGCAGTGTCACGGTCGATGTGGCAGCTAATGCCGCTATCGATGGTGCCAGTAACGGCAATACCGCAGCGGTGCAATTCACCGCCACCTATGACGCCAGCCAGCCAAGCCTGACGATTGCGGGGGCAAGCGGCAATATCAACTCCGCCTTTACCGCGACATTCGCTTTTAGTGAGTCTGTCACTGGTTTTGATGCTACTGATATTGCGCTGAGCAATGCAACAATTTCAAGCTTTACTGGAAGTGGTAAAACGTATTCAGCGCTGATCACACCCACTGCAGCAGGCAGTGTCACGGTCGATGTGGCAGCTAATGCCGCTATCGATGGTGCCAGTAACGGCAATACCGCAGCGGTACAATTAACGGCAACGTATGATGCCAGTCAACCAAGTGTCACGATTAGTGGCGCTTCGGGTTATATCAATGCCGCCTTTACCGCAACTTTCACTTTCAGTGACTCGGTCACTGGTTTTGATGCTATCGATATCGCTGCCAGCAATGCTGGCGTGTCAAACTTCAGTGGTTCGGGTAAAGCTTATAGCGCGCTGATCACACCAAGTGCAGCAGGCAGTGTCACAGTCGATGTGGCAGCTAATATAGCCGTCGATTCAGCCAGTAATGGCAATACCGCAGCTGTGCAGTTAACCGCCATCTATGATGCCAGCCAGCCAAGCCTCACTATTAGTGGTGCTTCGGGTTATATCAATGCGGCGTTTATCGCGACATTTAGCTTTAGCGAGGACGTTGAAGATTTTGATATTACCGATATTGAACTTACCAATGCGACATTATCTCAGTGGAGTGCTGAGCGATTAAACTTTACCGTTCTAGTGACTCCGATAGAGCAAGGTGAGGTGTCATTGCAAGTCAAAGAGAGTGTTGCAACAGATAAGAGCGGTAGAACCAATTTAGCCTCAGATATTTTTAAAGTTAATTTTGATAGTGTTCAACCTGAAGTGACATTAGCAATACTTGAAATGGAGGTGCGTGAAGAGTTTGCTTTAGATCTGCACTTTAGTGAGCCAGTTACAGGATTGACACTAGAGGACCTACAAGTAGAAAACGGTACGGCAGTGAGTTTGACGGGTGATGAACAGGAATATGTACTGAAAGGCTCTGTACTGACTGTTGGTCGTGATGTACTGGTCCAGTTACCTGCTGATGCTGTTCAAGATAGTGCAGAGAACGGTAATCTGGCATCAACTAATTTTGCCTACGCAACCAACAGCCCTGGTAGTGTCCGTATTGACGGTTATCTGGTTGAAGAGCAAACGATAACTGCTGTGATTGACGACATTGATGGAACGACAGCAACAGAACATAGCTATCAATGGTTTAGACATTCAGATGAACAGACATCATTGATAGGCACCGATGATGATTTCTATGTGTTATCGATTGAAGATGTTGGTAGTAGCCTATCTGTCGAGGCTAATTATGTTGATGATGCCGGTAGGGCTGAAATTGTTATGTCGGAGGCATCCACAATTGTGCAAACGATACCTGAGTATGCATTGTCATTGATTAGTGAATATGCCGAGCTTGGCGGTGAAACCGTAGATCTCATTGCGCAAGTTTATATTGATGCAGGTGTAAGCAGTGTTTCACTAGAACAATTGAATGCAATCTTGGCATTGCTAAATAATGCAGTAGCACACTATGCAACAGCAGATATTGACGAAGTGGCTGAAGTCGAGGCACTGATTATGCTTATTATGCTTGGGCAAGATAGTGATGGTGACGGTATGCCTAACTTGGTGGAAACAGATGTCGATACCGATGGTGATGGAATCGATGATGCTAATGATGAGGATTCAGATAATGATGGTGTGAGTGATGGGGTTGAATTTTCGATTGTAATGGTACTTGAGCAAAGCAGTGCGAGTTCTGTATCGATAGCAAAAGTGCAGCAGTCCAGTACAAGGGCAGCAGAAAGTAATAGTGGAACATCTGATAGCGATCAAGATGGTATTGTTGATTTCTTCGATGCGGATGTCGATGGCGATAATGTCATTGATCAAGGGCGAGTGGATATTAACTTTGATGGCGTCGATGACGGGTTAAACTCACTTGATGCTGTCATTAAAAAGTTGGCTAAGTTGGATATGGACATAGACTTAAGCCCAAATCATCTTGATCTGGACTCTGATAATGATGGTGTTGCAGACGTATTAGAAGCAGGGCTAGAAGATGCTGACAGTGATGGTTTCAATGACTATTCTGATCAGCTGATAAAAACAATAGGCGAGCTGATTGATACTAATAGCGATAGTCATCCGGATCTATTGCAGTTGAGTAGCGACGGTGAGCAATTTGATTTAATTAATGCGGGTTTGCCGGAATCATTAGATACAAATCAAGATGGTATCCTTGATGACACCATCGATATGGATAACGATGGCTTAGTGGATGTGATTGATGGCGCCGTTGGGGCATTTGGTAGCTTACCGGATCTCGATGGCGATGGTTACGCAAACCATGCTGATGATGATGATGACGGAGATGGAATCCCTGATATTGAAGAGAATCCACAACAGCAGTACTTCACTGGGTTTGATGCAGATGCTGACGGGATTGACGATGGGGTAGATTATGATGTCAACGGTGTTATTTCAGGCACTGATAATGATGGTAATGGAGTCAGGGATGATAGAGAAATGTTAGATACTGATAATGATGGCTTGGCCGATCATTTAGATATTGACTCAGATGGCGACGGTATCAAGGATACTAATGATCTGGCTAATAATAATGGGATCGATGGTAAAACAATTACCGGTGGTGGTTCTATGGGGTACTCGGGTCTTATGGTACTTGTTCTGCTTGCGATGCTACGTCAACGAAAAGTATATGTTTTAAAAATAGTGCCGATTTTTGTGCTTATTACAATGGGTGTGGCTTTACCTGCCCAGGCTGAGTACTCGATAGGTGCTGGACTTGGGGCTGTTAATCTTGAACCTACATTTTACACTGAGATAGACAAAGATAATGATTACGACTTCTCTTACAATCTTGAGCTTGGCTATGGTTTTTCAAAAAACTGGTGGCTTAAATTAAGAGGTGTCGATCTTGGCCAAGTGGATTTGAGTCAAAATAGCCGTGTTAGTGCTGAGATTGATTATAAAGGTGTAGCGCTATTTGCTCAGTACCAGATGCCTATCTTTACTGACTCAGGCTTTGAAATTTATGGTTTGGCTGGAGTTAGCTGGTTAGATACTAAAAGTAGTGGGCCGATCAATATTGATGATAATAGTGATCAGCAGTTTGCTGCCGGTGCTGGGCTATATTATGGATTTAATCAAGATAATGGTTTGGCACTTGAATGGGTATCTTACGCTGAAGATGTATGGGTAATAGGACTGCAATATACTAGCCGCTTTGGCGGCTAACTTCTGGTTAATGAGATGTTTGTGTCGGTGCTTATTTGTACGTATAGCGAGTCACTTAGATAACGGATATAAAAAAGCGGTTGTTTGCTACATGAGCAATACAACCGCTTTTTTGATTTTTTTAGATTTAGTTAGCGATTTTTAGGTCGGCTTTTTCTGTGATTAAGTTCATATCAAAATCAAACTCATCAACACGGATAGCACGTTCACGCTTCAAGTTATAGTCTTGCAGCTGCTTGTGCTCGCTGTCATTAATCACCTTAGCGGTTAACGCTGCATCAAGTGTTAACGAGAACTTGATACCAGGCTTAAAGGTACGTGCTCTAATGGCTTTCTTTACCTTAGCTAACATTGGCAAACATTCCATCTTAGCCAGATAGGCTTGTTCATTGATGTAGTTACCGTCGCCCGCAACAGGTTTAACCAAGTGGGTTAGGTTTTTCTTAAACGCTGTATTTAGCTGTGCTTGTTCAGCAAGTTCGCGCACTAAGTTATCGTTTATTTTCTGCATCTTAGGTGAATAAGTTACAGTGATCAGGCGCATAAACTTACGTGTCGATGATGATGGGAAGTTGTCCAAAAAGTCCAATAGCGCTTTTTCGGCTTGGCATAGTGACCAGCGAGTGGCGTAGTGGAAGTATGGCGCCGCTTCAGCACGCTGCTCTGCAGGTAGCTTTTGCTCGTAATAACGGATAGAAGCCATTGCAGCATAAAGATAGCTCATCACATCGCCTAAACGGGCTGACAGCATCTCTGCTTGCTTTAACTTTCCGCCAAGCACCAGTAGTGAAAAGTCTGCATAAACGGCTAGTTTTGATGCCAGTTTATGAACAGATTGCTCATAGGGTTTAACTTCTGCAAGTTGAGAACTCGCGCCAGCAGTGAAAGGCAGTAAACCTAATTTGAATGCACGTAGGCTGTTGCCAACACTGTAACCAACGGTTTTGCGTAAAATACTGTTGAACTCTTTATCTGCATGCTTTTCGTTTGAGTGAATAGACTCAACCATGCTTTGCAAATAAGGATGACAACGCATAACGCCTTGACCGAAAATCATCAGGTTACGGGTAAGAATGTTGGCGCCTTCCACGGTAATGGCAATTGGCTGGGCGATATAACCAGAAGCCAATGTATTTTGTGGGCCATTTTGAATCGCTTTACCGGCTTGAATATCCATTGCTGAATCAAGTACGTCGCGGCCAAGCTCTGTCATGTGATATTTTGCAATTGCAGTCACAACCGATGGCTTCAGGCCTAAACCTAATCCTTCGGTGGTTAATACACGCATTGATTCTAGTAAGTAAGTCTTGCCAGCAATGTCAGCAAGCTTTTCTTGAATACCTTCAAATTTACCAATCGATAAACCAAATTGCTCACGCACTGCTGCGTACTCAGTCGATGATTTAAATGAGCACTGGCCAACAGAGACACCCAGTGCAGGCAGTGAAATACCGCGACCAGCACCTAGACATGCTACGAGCATTGCCCAGCCGCGACCGATATTTTTCTGGCCACCAATGATGAAATCCATTGGGATAAAGACATTTTCGCCACGCGTAGTACCGTTGTAGAAACTCATCCCCATTGGGTCATGACGATTACCTAGTTGCACACCTGGGTGAGACTTAGGGATTAAGGCACAGGTAATACCAAGGTTTTCTTTACCGCCGAGTATTCCGTTTGGATCTTCGACTTTAAAGGCGAGGCCTAACACACTCGCGATAGGGGCTAGCGTGATATAGCGCTTGTCCCATGTAACACTCAAACCGAGTACTTGCTCGCCATCATATTCACCCATAGTCACAGTGCCGACATCTGGAATACCGCCAGCGTCTGAGCCCGCTTCTGGGCTCGTTAGGGCAAAACAAGGGATCTCTTGGCCTTTAGCAAGGCGGGGTAACCAATAATCTTGTTGTTGTGATGTACCGTAATGCATCAACAATTCGCCAGGGCCTAATGAGTTAGGCACCATAACGGTAACGGCTACGGCCGAGCTTTTAGCAGCAATGGTGCCAACAATGGTTGAGTTGGCATAAGGACTAAATTCAAGACCGCCAAATGATTTTGGGATAATAAGAGAGAAAAATTTATTCTCTTTTAAAAAGTTAAGAATATTTTCTGGTAGATGTTTACTGCGCTGAATTTCAAAGTCGTCGACCATTTCAATTAAGGTCTGCACTGGGCCATCGAGAAAGGCTTGCTCATCAGCGGATAGTGTTGCAACCGGAATGTCACGTAGCGCAGCAAAATCAGGAACACCTTGATAGATAGAACCCTCTAGCCATACATCACCAGCGTCGAGTGCTTCTTGCTCAGTGGTAGAAATGCTTGGTAGTACTTTTTTTAGTTTAGTTCTTATGCTCATTTTGATGCTCATCCGACCAGAAGTATGAGTCACATTACGTCACAAAATGCGCCATAGATCAAATTTTCAAACGATAAATTTAAACACTTGTTTGGATTTTTATTTAAATAATAAAATTAACTATAAAAATTTCATAAGCTTACGCGTGTACGCTGGAATTAAATTATTTTCATAGTGATATGAATTAATTGATTTAAATCAATATTATTTGATGATTAGTGATCGTTTTCTGACAGGAAAGGGTATAACAATATTGCCAATTAAGCCTGTGATGAGACATTTTTATCAAGGGAGGTGATGAGTGTTGTGCTGAGTTTTACAACATGGAATGGGTTTAATTAGCTTAAATTATTAACCGTCAAAGTTGATGTTGAGTTGGAAATAACAAATTGAATGAGTGCTATATCGGCAACAGTAAACGGGGGATATCAAAGTGTCGATTATGTCATTTTCTGCTGGAAAGTAGCGATGATGAATCACCGCGAGCTGCTACTAACGCGATAATCTGTTCGTTAGCAGCTTAATAATATCAGTCATAGTCGTTGAGTGTTTTTGAGGGAATTGTGGGGTCTGTGTATGACTCAAGACTCGTTATCTTCACTCGTTATCGGTACTTGCGGTATTGTCGGTCGTGATCTCTACAAGGGTTTCGTTGTTAAGGCTATTGGCAATAAAGCAATTGGCATGAGATTTCTCATGGATTTTTTTAATGACCTCATCACTGACTTCAATGCCCGCAGCAAATACGATTTTGGGGTTTAGCGTCATTTTATTTACAAATAACTTCCCCTGTGCATTTTTACCTAACTCAGCTTTAGCGTGGTCACTATAAGAGACAACAGCCAAACGTTTTAAGTGAGCAATCGTTAAAAACGTCAACATATGGCAGGAAGATAATGCCGCCAGTAGACTCTCTTCAGGATTAATAAATTGGCTATTACCACTGTACTCAGGTGCTGATGATGCATTAACTTGTTGGCCACTACCAAAGTTAATTGTATGGTCACGGCAAAATGCAGTTGGCTCGTTTACAGCAGCTTCGCTGCTCCAGTTTAAGTGTATATTAAAGCTCATACTTATTGCTCGCTTATAAAAAATGAAAATAATGCTGCGTTCTTGTTGGGTCAATAAGCATTATTGAAATATGATGTTTTTCTCGATTAAGCTTCGGTATTGGCTCTTCTGCTAGAGCCTGGGCCATAGCCGAAATAGCGTTTAAATGCTTTAGCAAAAGTGATATTACTCTGATAACCCACATCAAGCGCTGTTTTATACACACTGTCCCCAGCGCGTAGTTGTTTTTGCGCTTGTGATAAACGTAAACGAGTTATGTACTCTATCGGTGTCATATCGAGATAGGCTTTGAAATAGCTGGCAAAGCTGGCTCGTGAGTAACCACCCAGTTCGGCTAAGGTATTTACACTCCATGATTGACACAAGTCTTGGCTAATAGCATTGAGTACTTTACTCATTTTTGGATCTTGTAGTGCTTTAAATAAGCCAATATTACTATGTTCATCATTCGATAACTTCCGTAATAAACTTAGAAAGAATACCTCACTAAGACGAGACAAAATCACATCATTAGCGAGTGAACCTAGCTTGGCTTCTTCAATCAAACTCTGCGTAATTCCAGTGAGTGCACCGCTTTGTTCCTGTTTACGGATCACCATACATGCGGGTAGCTGGCAAATAAGCGGGTGATTTTTGTCTTCACTAAAATCAAAATAACCACAGATTAACCCCGTCGAATCTGATGGCTCATCAACCATAGGATATGCCACAAAACGGCTAATGGTTGCAGCGGCCTGCTCACTATTACTGCTGCTGATAATGTGCGGCGCATCATGGGGAAATACCACTAAGTCACCAGCGGTAAGCTCTAGCGCTTTAATATCACCGCAATAGAGAAATGCTTGCCCTTGACTGACCAAATGAAAACTCGCCAGACCGCTTCCTGAGGTGTCAGTACTCCATGTTTTACACAGTAACGAACGATGAAATATCGTGGCGTGAAGATGAAAATTTGAAAGTAAGCTATTAATGTTAAACATGGTTCCCCATCTATTGTGGCAATTCATCTTGTTATTTGGTGCTGTTAGCTCACCCACTAACGAATGACTGTTCCATTGATACAGACGTTAGCACTATGCCAGAAGACCTTAATGATAAGATTAGACGATGAGACATAAAGCGCAGACGCTAAGGCATACAAAGCTGACGTTAATTTACCTATTCTGTTAGTTCAAACACATCATTAAGGAATATAAAATGAATAAGTTCATCACTCAGATAATGCTAATGACGGCACTCGTGTTTAGCTTTGCAACTTCTGCCGCAACTCCGACTCAAAATGCAGATGGGGTTGTCGAGATCTATCTCGACCAGCATGGCGGCTATTTCAGTGCTAAAGATACACTCGCATCACTAAAGCCCGGAAAGTATCAATTTATTATCACCAATAAGGCTGGCAAGCTGGTGGGTTTTCAACTGCAAAACTTCACCACTCATGAAGCGTTAGATATGTTTCCAATTGAACCAGGAAAAACGCTTCGTAGCGACGTGGTTGAAGTCAGCGCTGAAGGTGTTCGATTTAGATGTCCAATTAACCCAACGCCATGGTATGACATGGATAGTATTAAAGCGGGCTAACCCTTAAATGATTAGCAGCTATTAAGCTCACAAAGTCGGTAATATAGAGAAGACCGATTAAGAGTAGATTAAATTTCTAGGTTATTGATAGACTGTTTAAATCTGTATTGCTTGTCATATTGTCCAACTTAAATTATAGATAGCAAAAAAGCCGCTTAATGCGGCTTCTTTGCTATCTATAAATAAAATGTTAGCTGTAAACGTTAATACTTTGCGATGTTTCTACATAGGTCTGCATAACCGCTGCTTGCTGCTGTTGGGCTTTATTATTGACGACAGCGGCTCGTGCATCATCATTGTTTGATAGATAATAAGCTGACGCTGGGGTTAGATTGCTGCTGCCTGTAGCCACTCCTGCTATATCTGCATAAAACTGATACTGAGCTTTGGCCTTTCTATAGTCAACGTAGTCGTCAACTTTCTCACCTTCATTGGGTAACTTTGGTGTTACAGGTAATATTTCTGCTTCATTGGCGACTGAACTCGTTTTTTCAGCGGAACGACCTTGAGCGGCTAGCTCAATGGCACTGGCAGATAATGTCACTGTATCGCTTGATGCGACAGGGGAAATTGGTTGAGCGCTGCTGGTATTGGCAAGTTGAGAATGACTGTCCGCAGTACTTTGCTGTAGGTTTTGACTGTTTAGTGTTTTGGACTGAGCCGCAGTATTGGAGAGCGATTGTGAAACTTGCATAAAACCTCAATCATCAAAAACATGTCTTAATAGGCAAGATTTTAAGCGATTAAAGCTGAATGTGAACTGAACCAGTTAGAAGATAGGCAATTTTTTGATCCCATAACAAGGCATTAGTTTAACTCGCGGTGAAACTTTAAGGCCGATTGTTCAGTGATTATGCGAACAGAGACGATGTGTTTAGGGCTCAAGAATTTGTCTTAGAGGTAAAACCCAGCCAATTATCTTGGCTGGGAGTATGGATCTTAAGCTGGCGGGGAAATTAGCGGATCACAAACAGTGTCGTGCTAAATATCGCGCTTAACGCCATAGCATAGGGCATAAATTTCGCGCGGTAACTCAGTGTCATAATCACTAGTAGCCCCGATGCGGCTAGTAAACCAAAATAGATAATGCTGCCATAAGCAACACCTTGGTCAAGAGTACAACCCCAATAAGTGAGCGCCAGTCCAAGCCAACCTGTGATAGACAATCTGCGGCTTTGCTTATCGCTTGGTGCTTTGCCTAAGACTTCTCGATGGTGAGAGAACATGGCTAACGCTAATAAGCCAAATGCGATGTAACTAAATCCCAATAAACTTAACATCATCTATTAAGCCTCTTTGCCAGTAGTGGCTGTTGTTTGTATTACAATAGGGTCTTTCAAACGAGTCGCTGCGCGGCGACCAGTAGGCAGTTTAAGTTGCTGACTCAAAAGCTTACGTCGAGCAAACAAAATGCTAACTCCTATCACTACGCACATGATGTCGAAACCCACTAAAGACCATTGTGCTTGGTTAATATTTCTTAGCAGATCACTATTTGAGGTCATTGCATTGAGCAGCGGGATCGCAATCAAGCTAGAGCCCGATAAGGCCAACACATAACGCCATACCGCTAATGTCCGCTTAAAGCAGGCGACTAAAGCAATTATAGTTAAGGCGATGAAAAAGCTATTAGCTTCCCATTGAGCACGGTTGATCATATCGATGGGTAACAGCCTGTTAGCATAGAAAAACACACTTGCTGCAAGCGGTAAACCTGCAATGAAAGTCAGGTTTAACCCTTCGACTAATCGCAGACCAAAACTGGCTTTCTCGCCTTGGTTTATCTGTTTATGCTGTTTTTGGCGAATTTTATTTGCCCAAAGCAGTGTCCCAGTCGCAATCATTGCACAGCCCATCACACCACAGATGAAGAAAAATAAACGTAATACAGGCCCTGAAAAACGTCCGGTATGCAGCGCTATTAAAGTGTCATGGGTATTTTGAGCGGCAGAATCAGGTTCAATCCCTTTATTCAAAAGAGTACCATCTACCGCGTTAAATATTGTGGCTACTCTTCTGTCGGTCACCGTCTCACCGGTATCTTTATAGACGCTGACTCGACTGTTTTTATCACCGGGGTTAGTCACTACAATCTGTCTAATAGGCTTGTTGTCAAATAACTGATTAATTTGTGGCAGTAGGGTGGTTAACTGAATAGTTTTAGCGGATTCGCCCAGTGGTATTACTTGTGCTGGACGGTTTTTTAACTCCTGACGAAAAGCCTTAGTATCACCGTCGTAAGCTGTGATAGCCGCCCAAGGCATGTACATTGCCATAAGCGTCACTAGCCCGGTATAAGTGATCATTAAGTGATAAGGCAGTGCGAGTACAGAACTGACATTATGAGCATCGAGCCAAGAGCGACTGCCTTTGTTACGTCTAAAGCTAAAGAAGTCTTTGAAGATCCGTTTATGAATGACAATGCCGCTGATTAACGCAATCAGCATAAACATGCTACAAAACCCGACAATCCAGCGAGCAATTTTTGCTGGCATGTAATGCAGATCAAAATGCAATCGATAGAAAAAGTTGCCGCCTTTTGACTGACGAACATCGGTTATGACTTCATCTTGTCCTTGCATCACCGCATGTTCAATGAATTTGCCGCGACGCTGTCCCGCTTCAGGCTGAGTCTGCCAACTGTAACTTAGGTAAGGTTTACGATCTGTCGGAAAGCTGATGCGCCACTCGCGAGCATTGTTCGCGTGCTGACTGAGATAGCCTTGTGCCTTACTCAGCTCAGACTGAACTTTGCTGGCATTATAATCTTGAATCACGTTTTGATGCAGCTCAGGCTTAGTCCACAGGCTAATGTCATGTCGATAATAGCTCATCGTACCCGCGAAAAATATTAGCAATAGCACCCAACATACAAGCAAGCCAACCCAAGTATGTAGCCAAGTCATGCTGCGGAAAAAATTCTCTTTCATTGTTAGCTTACCAGTAAAATAATCAGATAGAAAAGGCTGCTCAACCCGAGTAGATCTCGCCATGCTAATAGGTGATGCTTAACGCTAAAAACCCAAATGATTGCAGCAGCATAAACAGCAAATGACAGCATCATAGCGGTTAATGCGCTCTGAACTGCGATGAGTGGAATGATAATGGCAAATAGCCCACATGCAGTTGCAGCGACGAGGTAACCACCGAATATAGCGGCTAGAGCACGCGAAGTAATATTGAATAGCTGCAAGCTAATCAAATGCTTGAAATTAGAGTTAATTGAGACCACTGAGACAGACACCTACATGTTAGGCGTCATTAACCGTGCGCCTAATCTTCATAAAATAGGGCTGTATTTTACATTAATAAACTTAATTGATAACTATTTTTATTCGTATTTAACTGTAAAGGTGACAATCTTGGGATATGTGTCGCAAAAAATGCTGCATCATCTGCCTATAGCTAACCATCAAATTTCATTGTGAAAGACTATTTACGATAAAAATTAAGTGATTATAGTGAGTGATGCCACCTTACCTCCGTAGTCAATATATCGGTGACAATAAGTGTAAAGTTGCCACAGGAGAGTGGTCTACGATCGACTTAGCGGTGACGGAAAATAAAGAGGATGTGGCGCCCGATATGGTACAAACTCTCGCCTCAAAAGGCGCTGATTTACGCTATTGCGCCCAGATCCTAAAGCACCAGTGTTTAATGTGAACAAGGTAAAATAATGCGCAGATGTCGCGCTAAGTGATTGATGTCATAACAACCAGAAAATATATTTTAATTTTTTTGCTAAAAGCGTGATAAAAACCCAGCTAAAGCTGGTTTTTTTGTCTAAATTTGTAGAAGGTAATCAAGTACGCGATTTATTGCTTTTTGGCGCGTGAGTCACTTATTACCCAGTTAGTATATGTTTTAACCATAGCTAGATGACGAATTTATTAAAAACTGAAAATATTATTTTTTTGACTTTACTGATGGATACTGGGCTACAGCGGTTTATGTGTTTTTTATGAGCAATTAATTAGATAAATTTTTATTAATAAAGCTTGTAATTTAAAGCGCTAACCCCAAGTGTATTAGGTAGAAGTCATTGTAAAAAGGAAAACCTATGAAAATAAATCTTTCTGGTCACCACGTTGATGTTACTGATGTTGTTAAGCAGCATGTCCAAGAGAAGTTTTCGAAGATAGAGAGTCATTTTCCAACCCTGATCGCACTCGATATTATTATTTCTAAAGAGCATAGCGAATTCCAGGTTGAAATTAGAACCAATTATGAGGGAAGTCGAATATCATCGTCGGGTAGCGATACCATTATGTACCCAGCGATAACCAGCGCAGCTAGAAAACTCGATGCGGCACTAAAGCATCGTAAAGGCCAACTAAAGGCTGATCTACATTCAAAGCCTGTTGTTACTACTCCTGAGATTGCTCATGAAAAAGTTCAAGAGATGAACTTAACGTAACTTTGCCGATTTAAAGTATAACGCCCCCGCTGCTAAAAATGATTAGCGCGGGGGCTTTTTTATGTCTTACACTTTTGATTAAACACTCAAAAAACGACACAAGATAGGGCAACTGCTTAGTTGCAAAAATGCCTAAGCAGCGCTATGTCTAGTCAGCTTCTGATTTTGAAAAAGCGGTATGATTTTCTTTAGGCGGTGGCGTCCAGCCACGTTCCATTTTCGAAAAGCTACGGTAGCGCTCATCTTTCATCGCAGCGCTTAATGTCTCTTCCAATTGAATAAACATGTCTCGGTAATGGACTAGGTGTTTATCATCACCAGTGACCTGCTTCCATGATTCGTAAAGGGTGTCTTTGTGGGCCATTTCAGTTTCAAAAAATATCGCGCGTTGTTGTTCAGCTTTAAAAGGGTGAACCCCAAGGTGAGTTAATGCGTGTTTACCCAGTTGTAGGGCTGAATGGAAGGTCTCACTCACCATAAAGTCGGCACCCGCTTTACGCAGTCGATAGAGGTTACTTCTATCAAACGCCCTGGCAAGGATAATTACGTTAGGGTAGGTATGTTTGATGTATTCGGTGAGTTCAACCGCTCGGTCTGGATTATCAATGGCAATCACCAACATCTTGGCTTCTGCTATACCCGCGGTATGCAACAAGTCGGGTTGAGTTGCATCACCATAAAAACTCTTGGTATTAATCTTTCTGAGGTTTTCAACTTGTTGAGCCTCATGATCAAGCACCACGGTTTTAAAGCCATTAGTCACTAAAAGGCGATTCACTATCTGACCAAATCGACCAACCCCCGCAATGATGACCGTCCCTTTCTCATCGATAACATCAGGCTCTCGCATGTTTTCTGTTTGCTCGTAGCGAGGCAAAATGACTTTATCAAACAAAATAAAGAGTCCAGGCGTGAGGAACATCGATATAGCTACCACTAGAGACAGTATTTGGGCTAAATCAACCGGAATGACATGGTTTTGTACGGTATAGCTCAGAAGTACGAAACCAAATTCACCAGCTTGTGCAAGGCTTAATGCAAATAACCAGCGGTCGCTATTTTTGATCTTAAAGATCATTGCCAGTAACAGCAATACCGTTGCTTTAATGAGAATAACACCTAAAGTCATCGCCATTACTGGGCCAATATTGCTGGCCAGTACATCAAAGTCGATACCCGCCCCTACAGTGATAAAAAACAGGCCGAGCAATAAACCTTTAAAAGGTTCGATGACGGACTCAAGTTCATGTCTAAATTCACTGTTGGCCAATACGACGCCGGCCAAGAAGGTACCTAAAGCGGGAGATAATCCAACAAGGCTCATTAACGCCGCAATACCTATGACCAACATTAATGCTGTCGCAGTAAAAATCTCCCGCAAGTTAGAACTGGCAACGTATCGAAACAATGGCCGGCTTAAGTAATTGCCGCCGACAACCACAATAGCGATAGCGCTTAAAACAACAATGCCATACGCCCAACCCGGTAGGCCAGCGACCAAAGACATCTGTTCATGATGTTCTGCCGCGGTGGCTGCGGCTGACTGTGCCTTTTCTATGAGTTCTGGCAGCGCTAGCAGTGGAATTAGCGCCAACATAGGAATGACAGCGATATCTTGAAATAGCAGTACAGAGAATGCGTTTTTACCGCCTTCTGTTTTGGTTAGGTTCTTTTCATTAAAGGTTTGCAGCACGATCGCGGTTGATGACAGTGAAAAAATCATACCGATAGTAAGTGCAATACTCCAATTAAAGCCGAAAGCAAATGCAATGCCCATAACCACCAATGTAGATAGTCCAACTTGAAGACCGCCTAAGCCGATGAGTTTATGACGCATATTCCACAACATGCGGGGTTCAAGCTCTAAACCGACTAAAAATAGCATCATCACCACGCCAAACTCAGCAAAGTGTTGCAAGGTACTTGTTTCATTGCCCACTAAACCCGCTATGGGTCCAATGACGACTCCGGCAATTAAATATCCTAATACCGACCCCAAACCTAACCGCTTAGCGAGCGGGACGGCAATAACGGCGGCCGCTAGGTAGATAAAAGCTTGTATAAAATAAGCGGTCATTATCAGTCCCTTATCAAAATATTGAGATTTTCATTTAGTTTTTCGAGTGACTTTGCGAGCGCTATATCTAAGGTATTATTGCTTAATGCGGATAAGATTCTCAGCCAATCTTCGATATGTGAATGTACGCGGTTTTCGTCAAAAGCACTGCGGGCACAAAAAAGGGCAAAAGGGGCGAGGTAAGTCATCCCTGTGAGGCTCGCTGTTTGTTCTAGCGGATGGAGTAATTCCCTTAAGGTAAAATGGTTATAACCATCTGCCTGATAAGCAGTTTCACTACCTCCCGCGCTAATGGCACACAAAAATGTTTTCCCCTCAAGGGCATTACCGTTTGCACCATAAGCAAAGTTGTATTCAAGTACGAGATCTTGCCACTCTTTCAAAATCGCGGGCGTAGAGTACCAATACAGTGGAAACATGAATACGATAACATCGTGATCTCGGAGTCGTTGTTGCTCTTTGTCGATGTTAATCCTAAATGTGGGATATTCGGCATATAGATCAACTGCGGTGACATGTTCCTGTTGTTGAGTGGCACGAAATAGTGGTTTATTTATCTCAGAACGCTCTTGAGAGGGGTGGGCGTAAAGTACGAGGATCTTTTTTGCAGCATCAACCATTATTTGTCCAATTTAATCATCCTAACTATCTGTTATTTAATTTAGCACAGAGAACTAGAAGCATTAACAAACTTTGAATGTAGATTGATACTTAGGTCATTTTTATTACGCCTGTCCGTGGATAAGCGTGCTATTGAATTGAGCTTTATTAGAGATGGCTATATGCCTAAGTTTCGTTCTGTTTCTAGGGTTTCGGCACGAATGATATCAATTGATTTATCTGCTTTAACACCTATGCGGTTATCTTTAAAAATATTGATCTCTATTTCGCCTAAAGAGTTGCCATATTCATCGTAGATATTGCTGAGAATAATCGCACTGTTCACTGAGCGGGTTAGAATTAACATAATACATCCTTGTATATGAACTGCTGCTCCTAGTTTAGACTAATATTTGCAGGAGGGTGGCTCAACAGAAAGGCTGATTTGGTCTTTTACGCTGCATTATCGAGTTTTACTAGTCGATATTTTAATAAAAATCAAAAGTTACAGAGGATCACTTGTTAGTGGTTCTCGGGTAAAGCAAGGTTCAGTCTGGTAGTTACTCATTTAATGTTTATTAACATCCAATGAATACCTCTAAAGGAATAATAAAATCAGAGGGATAACTACAGAGTTCACAGAAGTAAAAAACAACATGGATATCAATTGTTATCGAATTTGTTGGTCGATACACTAAAGGTATTACATAAGGTATATGTAAAATGCATTTTTAAGGTAAAGCAAAACGATGTTAAATATTGACGACCCAGCAGCGACAGAAAAAATTCCCGCCTTGTTTAGGCTAGGTTTTAGACCTTTTTTTCTAGGCGGCGCTTTGGTTGCCATGTTGTTTGTACCGCTTTGGCTACTGACATGGTTTTTCCCAGAACATAGCCTATTCCAAACAGACTTTTGGGTTAAAGTGGTGCCGCTTTGGTGGCATCCGCATGAGATGTTGTTTGGCTTTGCACTTGCCATTGTGTGTGGCTTTTTGTTGACGTCAGTACAGACGTGGACTAACCAACCGGGGATGAAAGGTTGGGCGTTGGCGTTGACCTTTGGCTGTTGGTTGATAGCAAGAATCATGTTGCTGTTGCCAGTTTCTATTCCACTTTGGCTGCCGGCAATATTTGACTCATTATTTTTAGGGCTCACAGCGTTAAAACTTTGGCGTTGCATCTATAAAGTGAAACAATGGCAAAATATTGGTTTTCCAATCATGCTGGTGGCCGCTTTATCGATAAACCTGCTTAGTTATTATGCGCTAAGCACGAGAGACTTTTCACTTAGCCTACAGATCTGGCAAGCAATGATATGGTGGTTAGGGCTACTGATCACTATTGTTGGCGGTCGGGTTATTCCGTTCTTTACGGCAATAAGAATTAAGCAAACTAAACCCACGCCAATCGCCTTGATTGAAAAAAGCCTTATTGTGGCTATGGTTGTATTAGTTATTCAAGCGATGAGTAAAGTGCTACCAGTGGCTGTTGAGCAAGCGCTTTTACTTATCGCTGCAGTGTTACACCTTATTCGTTGGTTACGTTGGTTTCCACATAAAACCCTTAAAGAACCTATGTTGTGGTCATTACACATTGCGTACCTATTTTTGCCGATAGCCTTGTTGGCGCTCGCAGCAAAAATTCACGACACCATGGCGTACCATCATTTGATACACCTATTTGGTATCGGTACATTAGCGGGCATTTGCCTGTCGATGATTTCAAGAGTTTCGCTTGGCCACACTAGCCGAAATATCTACCAAGGCCCAAATATGACGGTTGCCTTCTTATGTATCCCAATTGCTGCGGTATTAAGATCTTTAATGCCAATCATTTCACCTGAGCATTATCAATTATGGTTGTGGTTGGCTGGCGCATTTTGGTCTTTAGCGTTTGCAATGTTTGTCGTCAATTATGCTTCGATACTATCAAAACCAAGAGTTGATGGTCGTCCAGGCTAGGCGTTGTTATTTTTAGTGTTATTTATAAATGTAATTTCAAATATTAATTAAGGTAAGTAGAGAATTAGATGAGTGTAAAAATGTTAGGTAAAGTGGTCTGTGCTTTTTTGTTTATATCCTTGACCAGCGTTGCGAGTTTAGCACTGGCGTCAGAGCCCAGTGTTGCAGCAAAAGAGCAAGCTGCGCGCGATGCAAACTTAAAAGAGAAGTTTCCAGTTCAATATCAAAGCTGGCTAGAAACTTCAGAGCAAACAGAGCGTGAAGATATGTTGGCCAGCTATCCAGCAGCCATCATTTTGTGGGCCGGTTCATCGTTTGCCAAAGAGTACCATAGCCCGCGAGGCCACCATTTTGCCGTGGCGGATGTGACTCATACTTTGCGTACGGGTGTGCCACCCAAAGCGGGTGAAAAAGGCTTGTCTGCAAGTTGTTGGACTTGTAAAACGCCAGATGCACCGCGATTAATGAATGAACTCGGTATCGAAGGTTATTCAGCCAAAAACTTTACCGAGCTTGGTACTGAAATAAACAGCGTTGTGTATTGCACCGATTGTCATGTCGACGGTAAAGCAGAGTTGGCGTTACCGCGCCCGCATGCACAAGATGCTATGGCGAAAGTTCATCTTCCTTTTGACAAACAAAATGACAATATGAAAGGTGCTCAAGTGTGTGGCCAGTGCCATGTGACTTACTACTTTCAGCCAGAACGCAGTAACAAAGTTAATATCCCCTGGATTTTTGGCAATAGTGCTGATGATATAGAGAAATATTACGATACTCGCCGTTTCTATGAATGGATCCATCCTATTTCTCAAACACCCATCTTAAAAGCCCGTCATCCAGAGTTTGAACACTGGAGTCGCAGTAAACATGCTGAGGCGGGTGTTACATGCATTACTTGTCATATGCCTGAAACCAAAGATGAGCAAGGCAATACCTTTACCAGTCATAAAGTGGGTAAGGCATTGGAACATTTTGACCAAGTTTGTCAAAACTGCCATAAGAGTGAGCAAAAAATCATTAGCTCACTGGCAAAGAACAAGGCAACGATTAACGCCAAGGCGCGTGAAGTTGAAGGGTTATTGGTTAAAGCGCACTACGAAGCTGGTGCGGCGTGGGATGCTGGTGCAACTTGGCCTCTAATGAATGACGCCATCATGGCTATTCGCCACTCTCAATGGCGCTGGGATTTTGCTATGGCATCTCATGGATTATATGCCCATAACCCAGAAGAGGGTAATGCACTGCTTGATACTGCCCTTAAACAAGTTAAATATGCGCGTACTTCGTTAGCTGAAATTCTCAACAAGTTTGATGTAAAGAGTATTAGCTACCCTGATATTAGCTCGAAAGCATCGGCCCATGCTGCGGTAGGCATTGAGCTTGACAAGCTGACTGAAGCGAAGAAGAAATTTATCAAAGAGGAAGTGGATGAGAATTGGTCTGAAGTGAGTCGTCATGGCTACGAGTAGTTAATTAGATATCAATTACTGATTAACTTGAGATTGTGTTCGTTAAAAAAGCCAGCTTAGATAAGCTGGCTTTTTTACGACGAGACAGTGGTTAGAAGAGCAAATCAATAATGAGGCCTATGCTAAACAAACCACTAAAAATCATGGTGAGTTTAGCTGTGCGCCCTAGTAAAGGGTTTAGCGCAGCGCCAGTGACTTCATTAAAATCACGGCACAGATTACGCGCCAAGATAAATCCAAGACCGGCAAGCAGCACGGGTAAACCCGCGAGTGCTCCCATCAAATACCCTGTAATAATAATGGCAAAAGGTAAGTAGACTAAACTTTGATAAAAAATCCGTGCTTGCGCTAAGCCGATGCGCACAGCGAGTGTTTTCTTACCCGCTTTTATATCGGTATCCATGTCTCGGGTGTTGTTGACCAGCATAATAGCTGCATTAAGAAAACCGATAGCCGAGCCGAGTAACCATGCACTAGTACTGGTTGTATTGGCTTGCAGAAAGTAGCTACCGACCACTGCAACAAGTCCAAAAAAGACAAATGCAGCGATTTCGCCTAGCCCATGTGAGGCTAGCGGGTAAGGGCCGCCGCTATAGCCTAATGCACCTAAAACCGCTGCCGCCGCGAGCAGGGCAATAGGCCATCCACCGTGGGCGATTAAAAATGAGCCCACAATGAGGGCTAACGCAAGGGATAAGAGCATGGCATTACGCACCGCTGTGGGGCTTAACAACCCACTTTGTGTCACTCGAATAGGCCCTACACGTTCTGCAGTATCGACACCACTTTTGAAGTCAAAATAGTCATTGGCTAGGTTAACAGCAACTTGCAATAACACGGCACAGATCATCGAAGTGACAGCGATGAACCCACTGAATTGTTCAAGTTGCAGTGCTAAAACATTACCGACCAATAATGGCCCAATCGCCGCAGGTAAGGTACGAGGGCGTATTGCTAGGATCCATGGATTCATTATTTATAATTACTTTACAGAGAGATATATCGCAGGATTACGACGTAACAAAGGAGTGCTGGCCTCATAGCATAGCAAAATTAACAGCGTCTAAAAAGTGGATTTTCTGTCGCTAATGGCGGCGAAGTTAACATTATCGTTAACTTGAGGCTTAGGTGAGCAGAGCGGTTTAAAATTTTAGATCTAGCGCACACCCTCCGATGAGTATTGTATGCAATATTGAGCTTCGAGCTTGAATAGCAGTATCGATATATAGGTTGTGAGTACTTGGAGCTGTTGATTGTGTTACAGGGAAGTCACCACCTAAAACTTAAATATAACGTTTGAGGGTCTAGGGATATGCGTTTTGAAGAGCAAGTTGCCATTGTTACTGGTGCAGCTTCAGGCTTAGGGCGAGCTTATGCTATAGCGTTAGCAGAGCGTGGCGCGCGGGTTGTGATTATAGACAATGAAGCATTAACGACTAAAGACTCAGGGCTGCGCAGTTGCGCTGCCGCTATTACAGCGCTGGGGGGCGAGGCGCAAGTGTTTTGCTTAGACGTCAGTGACTCTTCAGTGGTGCAACAGATGGTTGATGAAGTGCTGTCAACTTGGGGGCGAGTCGATATTTTAATCAACAATGCAGGCATACATCACTCATGTCCGTTTGAACACTTAAGCGAAGCGACATGGAAACGTCAGTTTGATGTCGATGTACATGGCAGTTTTAACATGACTAAAGCAGTATGGCCGTGTATGAAGCGCAGCGGCTATGGCCGAGTGATTATGACGTGTGCCAGTTCAATATTTGGCGATATGTACGAGTCTAGCTTCAGCGCCAGCAAAATGGCGTTGATTGGGCTGGTCAATAGCCTGCACCTAGAAGGCGAAGAGTTTGGGATTGCCGTTAACACGATTACGCCACATGCTGTCACTCAAATGACAGCTGAGCACCTTGCTCCAGCGGTTAGACCGCTTTTTTCCAAGACCACGGTCCTATCTGCGATGCTCTATCTATGCAGTTCCGAGTGTCCTTCAGGAAAACACCTCTTTGCTGCTGCAGGGGGGATCAGTCACGCGGAAGTTGTTGAATTTGCAGCAAGCCGGTTTACAGCAGAACAGTGTACACCAGAAATTATTCATAGCCGCTGGAGTGAGATCTACCGTTCTAAGCCTTATAGAGGGCGTTCATCGGGTGAAGCACAGGTGTTAGCATGGGCAAAAGCCTCGGCAGAACAACGTAATATCGACATAGAGTAAAGCTGGCGAGCGCAGGGGTCTTGGGTTAAGCTAGCCAATAATGGTAGCAACATTTTAGGTTCCAATGAGTCAAGTATTAGATGAACTACTCGCCTTACTTTCTTTAGAGCAAATTGAAGAGGGGTTATTCCGCGGACAAAGCCAAGATATAGGATTTGGCCATGTATTTGGTGGGCAAGTGATGGGCCAAGCCCTAAGCGCCGCTAAACAAACCGTCTCTCCCGATCGAAAAGTGCATTCATTGCACTCCTATTTCTTACGTGCTGGTGATGAGACATTGCCCATTGTCTATGACGTAGAGAATATGCGTGATGGCGGCAGTTTCAGTGCTCGACGTGTCAAAGCGATTCAAAAAGGCCGGCCGATATTTTATATGACGTGCTCATTTCAGGCCCATGAAGAGGGTTATGAGCATCAAGCCGTTATGCCTGATGTGCCAGGACCAGAAGGCTTGCTTAATCAGCAAGAACTGGCCATGACGCTGCAAGATAAAGTGCCAGCTAATGTGTTAGAAAAGTTTATGGCAGATACCCCTATCGAGATGCGCTTAGTTAATCCTAGCAATCCGTTAGCAGGCAAAGCCACTGAGCCTGTACGTCATGTTTGGGTTAGAGCGAATGGCAAAGTACCAGAGAATCTGTGCGTACATGATTATTTGCTGGCTTATGCATCTGACTTTAATTTCTTGGTCACGGCAGCTCAACCCCACGGCGTGTCATTTCTCACCCCTGGTATGCGTATGGCAACTATCGATCATGCGATGTGGTTCCACCGTCCGTTCGATTTAAGTCAGTGGCTGCTTTATAGCATTGAGAGTCCCAATGCCAGTGGTGGACGTGGTTTTGTAACGGGTCAGTTTTTTAATCAACAAGGGCAATTGGTGGCTTCCGCTACCCAAGAAGGCCTGATCCGCATGACCACTAAAAAAGCGTAATTTAGGCTATTTTAAAGATAAATATTCAGGATAAAAAGATGATTTCAGCATTAAAGAAATGGACCATTTTACTGTGTTTATTAACACTAACCGCATGTGTAACAGTAACAGAAGCGCCCCCTGTGATGGTTAATGGTGCCGCAGGATATCTGGAAAAAATAGCGTTGCCAGAGGGATGCTCTATTACGATCGCTATCATCGATTTAGACACTCCAGGGGTTATTGTTGCACAGAAGAGCTTTAACATTGTAAGGGCGCCAGTCCCGTTTAAGTTCTTGTTACCCGAGGAGTCTATTGATGATTCAATTCATTATGGGGTGGTAGCAATGATCCAATTCAATAACCAAGTTATTTTCCAAACCTATGATCGCTTCCCTGTCATTAGCAATGATAAGTTCACCACCGAAGTACTGATGAAAGCTGTGCCCGCGCCTAAGTCATAATACTGATTATTTAATAAAAGGAGCTTAGGCTCCTTTTATTATGATGATAGTTGAACAGCTAGCGTGTTAAGTGGATTCACTCTGAATGATAAAAGGCTTTTGCCATGATTGAGCCGAGCCAGCAAATTGCTCAATGGCTTAGCGAGGATAAATACCGCTACCAAGCCCTATTGATGGCGGAAAAACTGCATTTACCGCAATGGATGTTAGCTGCAGGTTTTGTGCGCAATCTCGTTTGGGACAAGCTGCATGGGACTGCCCCTAGACCGCTTAACGATATTGACCTTATCTACTTTGATGCCAACAATCTCTGTGCGAGCCAAGACCGTGATTATGAAGAGCAGTTACGTGCGCTTGCACCCGACTACCCTTGGTCGGTTAAGAATCAAGCTCGAATGCACCTTAATAATAATGACCAAGCTTATACCTCTTGTTTAGATGCGATGAGTTTTTGGCCAGAAAAAGAAACGGCTATTGCCGTGACTATCAATCAGACAATGGCGGAAAATACAGTCGTATCAATAGCGTCTTTACCATTAGCGCTGCAAGTCGTGACACCTTTTTGTAGCCAAAGATTATTTCAATTGACGTTAACCCATAATCCTAAAAAATCTAAGCAACTCTTCCAACATCGAGTGGATAACAAACACTGGTTACAAGATTATCCTCTACTGCAAGTGGTCAGTGAATGAGTGCGAATGTTGAAATCAAGCCATAATTGCAACAGTTGCTTACCTATAACGACTAACACTAATGGCTACCGCTAATATCTACCCCTAATTATCTGCATAAAACTAATGAAAAACAGTGTCATCATTAAGTACCTATTCACTGCCTAATACCTTTATCAATGGTTCAATATCTATCACTTATTATAATATTCAAAGGTTAATTAATTGTTAATCCAAACGGTTGCGTTAGTTCGTGCGATATACGGTCTAAGTGGTCTTTTGTCACACAACTATAAGCTGCAACTTCAATGTATCTTATAAAAGCGTGATCCGGATCACTTGGTGGTACCACTAATTGGGTATTCAGCCGCGGCGTTGATCTAGATCAAATTCGTGGCTCGATTATTCTGGCAGGGTACACGCAAATGTATGGATATTGATAATAAAAACAGCAGCTCATGTTGTATTGATGGAGTAATATGATGAACAAAAATATCGTTTCTGGATTGATTGCTACAGCCCTATTGACTACCGGTTTTACCTCTTCTGCACTAGCACACCAAGCTGGTGATATTATTATACGAGCAGGTGTTGCAGTCGTAGCGCCAAATGAATCTAGCGAAAATGTAGCTACTTTTGGTGAGTTTGCTGTCAGCAGTAACACTCAACTAGGTTTGAACTTTGGCTATATGATCACCGATAATATTGGTATTGAATTATTGGCAGCAACGCCTTTTAGCCATGATGTGTCGCTTGAAGGCGTAGGTAAAATTGCGGAAACTAAGCAGCTACCGCCAACACTTGTGGCACAGTACTATTTTGGAAATGCCGAGTCTAAGTTACGTCCTTATATTGGTTTAGGTGTTAACTACACCAACTTTTACGATAATGAATTTACCAATGACTTAGACGGTGCATTAACCAATCTAAGCATGACTAGCTCTTGGGGTCTTGCTGGCCAAGTGGGTATCGATTATCAAATCAATAAAAGCTGGTTAGTGAACGCTTCGGTTTGGTATGCGAAAATTAGCACTGACGTTAAATTTAACTTAGGTGCTGACGCGGTTAAAATTGAAACTGACATTGATCCATGGGTTTACATGGTCAGCATAGGTTATACCTTCTAGTCAGCAGATTGACTTGGATTTACCCCTTAAAAAAAGGAGCCTTCAGGCTCCTTTTTTTATCGATTAACGGAACTTCCCGTGACTCGACTACTCTTTTTTAGCGGCTTTTTCTGCTTGCTTTTGTTCTTTGGTTTTCCAATGGCGCGTATTGTAAACGAACTCAGGTAGCAATTTGGTCAGCCATGCCACGAGGCGCCAGCGCTTAGTGACATAGACTTTACGTTTACCGGCTTTCATCGCTTTAATGACCTGGCTGGCAACCTCAGCAGGGGGAGAAAGCCAAATACGGCTTTGCTGCAAGGCAGCTTTATCGAGCAGACCCAGTTGGATGTCGGTAAGGGTAATGGGTAGCTTTAGTCGCTGAGCATGCATGCTCAACCCTTCGAAGTAGTTCTCAGCGTAACTTTTAGACGCATGATAGGCAACGTTTGGTCCGCCTCTTAGGCCTGCAATCGAGTTAATTGCCGCTAATTGGCCATAACCTTGATCGCGAAATAGCCTAAAGGCTGTATTGCATATAGCTGAAAAGCCTTGCACATTAACGGTGATGATATCTTGCTCAGGCTGCCAAGGCAGTTCAGGATCGTAGCTATTTAAGCCAGTATTGACCAGTACAAGATGAGCACCGCCTAGAGAGTGCCAAACTGCGGTAAGAGTTGAAATAATAGCTTGAGGATCATCTATTTGCAGTGGAAATACTTCAGACTTAGTCGGAAGCGATTGGCTAAACTCAATAAGAGATTGTGGATCTTGTGCTAATAAGGCGAGCTCTACACCATCGTCAGCAAGCTGTTTTGCTATTTCACGGCTGAGCAATGAGCTTGCGCCCACAATTATTGCAGTTGCTTGTGTCATATAAGTATTCGACTTCAAATAGGTCACTTATCATAGGAACATAAGTGTATTAGAACAAGATTAATTGTTTGTTGCTGTGACAAGGATGCTGAGTTCAGCCAAACGAAATAGAGGATCACGAGCTAATAACAGTGATATTAATGGTAAAGTGATATAAATTTCAAGTTCGGACATATAGACTTCTAGAAGTCTTAATGTATTATTAGGAGTGTTAACATGAAAAACTGCTTTAAGCCTTTATTATCTTTTGTTGTCGCAGCGGGATTATTATCGGGCTGTGCGACCTCAAATGCCGTGGTAGAGATCCAAGGAGAGGTTTGGTACAAAGAGCGTATAGCATTACCAGCTGAAGCTGTTATCAGCATTAAAGTGCAAGACGTGTCGTTAATGGATGCACCTGCAGTTGTGATAGCAGAATTTGAACGCAGTGATATCAGTACGCCTACGCCTTTTCAGTTTTTGATCAACCGAGATCAGTTTGAGGCAGGGCACACTTATACGGTTGGGGCTCGTATCAGCCTTAACGATAAACTTATGTTTATCAACGAACAAGCTTATAGAATTGATTTAGACTCTGCCGAGCCTATGTCAGTTTTGCTACAGAAAGTAGCGCGCTAAATTAACTAGTTAGCTAGTGTTACAAGCGCCTCTTTCTGTTATTACTCTCATTGAATAAGAGGCGCTGTATGCCGGTTAAAATCCCTGACAATCTGCCAGCGGCAGAGATCTTGGAGTCTGAAAATATATTTGTTATGTCTGAAACGCGCGCTGCGAATCAGGACATACGACCAATGAAAGTGCTTATTCTCAATCTGATGCCAAACAAGATTGAAACTGAAACCCAATTACTGCGTTTATTGGGCAATACGCCGCTGCAAGTTGATGTAGATCTGCTGCGTATTCATGACAAAGAGTCAAAGCATACCTCAATTGATCACATGAATAATTTCTACCGCGATTTTGAGCAGGTACGAAATAAAAATTATGATGGTCTTATCATTACTGGGGCGCCGTTAGGTCAGGTTGAATTTGAAGACGTCTCATATTGGGATCACATACGAGAGATTATTGACTGGTCACAGCAGCATGTCACCTCGGTACTGTTTTTATGCTGGGCGGCTCATGCAGCACTCTATCACCTGTTTGGACTCAATCGCACACTGCTAAAATCTAAGCGTGCAGGGGTCTTTGTCCATAAGCGTACCAGTGAACATTTTCCATTGTTGCGTGGCTTTGATGACGAATTTTACGCGCCACATTCTCGATTTGCTGAGATGAATGTAGAACAACTGCGTGAGCATCCAGAGTTGCAGGTATTAACAGAGTCAGAGCAAGCGGGCGCGTATATGGTACTCAGCAAAAATAGCCGTAATTTGTTTGTCATGGGTCACCCAGAGTATCAAAAATCGACATTAAAAGATGAGTACGCTAGAGACTTGTCGCAAGGATTATCACCTGAGGTACCGCAGAACTACTTTCCCAATGACGATGCTAGTCAACAGCCTATTGCACGCTGGCATAGCCATGGCAGTTTGTTAGTCAGCAACTGGCTAAACTATTATGTTTATCAGTTAACGCCTTACAATTTGGACGATATGATTGGCATTACCCCTTTGGAGTCTAAAGACTAAAGGCGCGGTTTATATTACTGGGAATTAACTGCCATCCACCACTAAGGTGCAATCCACTTTTAACTGTTGGCAAATTTTAAATACACCGTCTAATACCAGTCGAGTACTTTGGTCTGCATTTACTTCAGAGGTGATAAGCAACTGCGAAACCTGTGGATCAATCCTTGAAACTTTAAGGCTGGCGCTAAGGTCACCTTTAGTTAACTCAATTAAATGAACATTCTCGTCTTGAGACACCATTTTCAACAACGAATTACTCTTGATGGTTTGTAATGCGACTCGGTAAATATTGTCCGGTGTCGCATTAATATTAACCGTGGCAACTTCATGTTTTGCGCTTTTATAATAGGTAACAGCGCCTAATGTTGCAGCGCCTACAGCGATACAAGCACACAATGATAACGCGATAAAACTCATCAAAAATACATTTCTCATAGGAATACCTCTCTTTTTTGATTGAGCTGTCGTTACTCTTAATCGATTGTTATTTTAGCCATTAAGGTCATGTCACGTTTTATTGCATAATAAAATGACCTAATAATAGGCTAGCGTAGAGAGGTCATAAGGCAAGTTTAAGTCTTAATTTTACGACTTTGATAAACATCATCACCGACTATTATCCGCCGTTACGCTTTGTCGCCAGTATTAATCCCTTTGCTCCCTACCTCGCTCTGCTTTGTGTAAATTTTAAGTGACATCTCAACCTTATACTTTGGTAGATGTTTGGCTAACTTGGCTTGCTTTACGTTCGCGTAAACGTCACAGTGTGAAAATGTTGAGCGAGATCACATTTAATGGGTTAGCGGTTTTACGGCACTGCGGTATTTATACCGAGCGAATCACCTTAAGGTAAGTCGCTGTAATAGCGTAGATAAAGTCTCCTTATACCATTGAAGTACATCGCTGACCGAGCACAAAAAACAAGCCTTAAAGTATTACTGGAGTATATATGAGTTCAGAACTGTCAAACCAAGACATCGTTATTGTTGCCGCTAAGCGCACCCCTATGGGTGGATTTCAAGGTGCACTTTCAAGCGTCGCTTCTCCAAAACTTGCAGCGACTGCGATTAAAGGGTTAATACAGCACAGTGGCTTAAATGCTGATCTGGTAGATGAAGTACTCATGGGCTGCGTATTGCCTGCAGGTCTTGGTCAAGCGCCTGCCCGTCAAGCCACTTTGGGAGCTGACTTGCCGCTTTCTGTCGCCGCAACAACAGTCAATAAAGTTTGTGGTTCAGGTATGAAAACCGTAATGCTTGCTCACGACTTAATTAAAGCCGGCAGTGCCAACATCGTCATTGCGGGCGGTATGGAAAATATGAGCCAAGCGCCATATCTACTCGACAAAGCCCGTAGCGGTATGCGAATGGGCCATGGCAAAGTGTTAGACCACATGTTCCTTGATGGTTTAGAAGACGCTTATACCGGTGGCGCTATGGGTACTTTTGCTCAAAATACCGCTGATGATTTCAAATTGACCCGCGAGCAGATGGATGACTTTGCCCTGAGTTCACTGGAAAAAGCGAATGTCGCCATTAATGCCGGTGCTTTTGAAGCGGAAATCACCCCCGTGACTGTGGAAAACCGTCGCGGCGATATCGTGGTAGATACTGATGAACAGCCAGGTAATGCTCGTCCAGACAAAATACCGACACTACGCCCTGCATTTGCTAAAGACGGCACTATTACTGCCGCAAACTCAAGTTCAATTTCAGATGGTGCCGCAGCATTGATGCTAATGACACGTGCACAGGCAACTGAGCTCGGGCTTGACGTGATGGCAACGATCAAAGGCCATACAACCCATGCTCAAGAGCCATCAATGTTTACTACGGCGCCAGTAAGTGCGATGAACAAGCTGCTAGAAAAAGTAAGCTGGAGTAAGGAAGAGGTTGATCTATTCGAGATAAACGAAGCGTTTGCCATGGTCACCATGTTGGCAGTGTCTGAACTTGGACTTGATATTGAAAAGGTCAACGTCAACGGCGGTGCATGCGCTTTAGGTCACCCTATCGGCTGCTCTGGAGCACGTTTGCTGGTAACGCTAATCCATGCACTTAGAGCGCGCGGTCTTAACAAAGGTGTTGCGTCTTTATGTATTGGCGGCGGCGAAGCCACTGCGATGGCAATTGAGTTATAAATTATTCATTAAGTGATAGATAGACAGTAATCAACAAGACTCGATTTAAGTGTGAGCCAGCGGTATACATCAGTGATGTTCCGCAACATAAAATAATAATGGCCGCGCTTAAATCATCATTTTGCTCATCACTACCAATGATAGTTGATGAAAATTTAGGAAGCGATATGACTATTCAAGTTAAGCACTACATCGATGGCGAATGGATCTTAGGTAATGGCGAGCAACAGATAGCCGTCACAAACCCCGCTAATAACGAAACCATTGCCGTCGTTAACGCTGCGCTACCAAGCGAAGTTGAAACGGCAATTGCCAGCGCAAAAAAAGCATTCAAAACTTGGAAAGAGGTGCCTGTTTCTGAGCGTGCACGCGTGATGCTTAGGTATCAGCACTTGCTAAAAGAGCATCATGATGAGATCGCCACCATTCTGGCACAAGAGACGGGTAAGACATTTGATGATGCCAAGGGTGATGTTTGGCGTGGTATCGAAGTGGCAGAGCACGCATGTACTATCGCGTCGATGATGATGGGCGAAACGGTTGAAAACGTGGCGCGTTCAATCGACACTTATAGCTACATCCAACCTCTTGGGGTTTGTGCGGGCATTACACCGTTTAACTTCCCTGCGATGATCCCGTTATGGATGTTCCCACTTGCCGTTGCTTGCGGTAACACCTTTGTGCTTAAGCCGTCAGAGCAAGATCCAATGACACCGCAACGCCTTATTGAGTTGTTTGTCGAAGCCGGTGCGCCAAAAGGCGTTATACAGCTAGTCCATGGTGACAAAACGGCAGTGGATATTGTCTTGCGTCATCCAGACATTAAAGCCATCTCTTTTGTCGGCTCCGTTAATGTGGGTCAATACATCTATAAGACTGGTACCGATAACCTTAAGCGTGTCCAAGCTTTTGCAGGGGCTAAAAACCACTGCGTGATTATGCCTGATGCTAATAAGCAGCAAGTGATCAATAACTTGGTGGGCGCATCGGTTGGCGCTGCAGGTCAACGTTGCATGGCGTTGTCTGTCGCGATTTTTGTTGGCGCTGCAAAAGAGTGGATCCCTGAACTTAAAGCAGCGATTGCAAAAGTTAAACCCGGTCTTTGGGATGACAAAGAGGCGGCATACGGACCAGTCATTAGCCCTGCGGCTAAGCAACGCGTGGTGAGCCTCATTGCACAAGGTATTAAAGAGGGCGCTGACTGCTTACTCGATGGTACAGACTTTACGGTTGAGGGCTATGAGTCGGGTAACTGGGTTGGCCCAACCATGTTCGACAAAGTCACCACAGAAATGAGCGTCTATAAAGAAGAGATTTTTGGTCCGGTACTGTGTTGTATGAATGCCGAATCATTGGAACAAGCTATTGAGATTGTTAACGGTAGCCCCTACGGAAATGGTACCGCAATCTTCACTGCCAGTGGCGCCGCAGCCCGTAAATACCAGCATGAAATTGAAGTGGGTCAGGTCGGTATTAACGTGCCAATTCCAGTGCCGCTACCTTTCTTCTCATTTACTGGCTGGAAGGGCAGTTTCTATGGTGACCAACATGCATACGGTAAGCAAGCAGTGCGTTTCTACACTGAAACTAAAACCATTACAGCACGTTGGTTTGAGTCTGATATTGCGGTTGCATCAGCACCCAATATGACGATTGAGCTTAAGTAATGCCAGAGATTGCCATCTAACACCGTTAGATGGCAATGAGCTTTAATGAGGGTGGGGCTAGCACCGCACCCGCTCAAATAACGAATAGAGGTCGGCAGCGATAAACGCATGCAAAGACCCACAGCCTTGTTAGCGCTGACCACCCTAGAGTGACTAGCTAGCGCTAAAATATTGAGGCACTCGACAGTACAACAGGAGCACCCGATGGATTTCAATCTGAATGACGATCAACGCCAATTCGCCGACTTAGCCGCTCAATTTTCAAAAGAAGAGCTCGCGCCTTTTGCGGCTCAATGGGATGCCGAACACCACTTTCCAAAAGATGTTATTCAAAAAGCCGGTGAGCTGGGTTTTTGCTCTTTGTATTCACCTGAATCTGAAGGGGGCATGGGCTTATCTCGTTTAGACTCTTCCATTATTTTTGAACAACTCTCCATGGGATGTACCGCTACCACAGCCATGTTGACGATTCACAATATGGCCACTTGGATGGTCACCAGCTTTGGCTCAGAAGCGCTGCGCAGCGAATGGTCTGAATCATTGACTACCGGTCAAAATCTAGCGTCATACTGTTTAACAGAGCCAGGCGCAGGCAGCGACGCTGCTTCACTGCAAACCAAAGCGGTGCGTGATGGTGATGACTATCTTATTTCCGGCTCTAAAGTGTTTATTTCAGGAGCGGGCGCAACAGAGCTGCTAATCGTGATGTGCCGTACAGGCGAAGCGGGTCCAAAAGGGATCTCTGCTATCGCTATTCCTGCGGACGCTGAGGGTGTTATCTACGGTAAAGCGGAAGATAAAATGGGCTGGAACGCGCAGCCCACACGTCAAATTACTTTTGACAATGTTCGCGTACCCATGAGCAATTTGCTCGGTGAAGAGGGCCAAGGTTTTACGTTCGCAATGAAAGGACTTGATGGCGGCCGTATTAATATTGCCACTTGTTCGATTGGTACTGCACAAGCGGCGCTTGAACGTGCCACCCAATATATGAATGAGCGCAAACAGTTTGGTAAGCCTTTAGCGACCTTTCAAGCACTGCAGTTTAAGTTAGCCGATATGGCAACAGAGTTAGTGGCGGCCAGACAATTAGTGCGTTTGGCGGCATTTAAACTGGATCAGCAAGATCCTGAAGCAACCGCGTATTGCGCCATGGCAAAACGTTTTGCTACCGATATCGGTTTTCAGGTGTGTGATGCAGCGCTGCAGATCCACGGTGGTTATGGTTATATCCGTGAATACCCGCTAGAGCGTTATGTCCGTGATGTGCGTGTGCACCAGATCTTAGAGGGCACCAACGAAATTATGCGTTTGATTATTTCTCGTCGTTTATTGGATGAAAACGCCGGCGCGATTTTATAAGCCGCTTATTTGAAAACCGTTTCATCACAGATTTAAGATAATTTAACAGGAGTTTCCATGTCACTACTATTAGAGAAAATCGTCGGCCATACCGCGGTTATTAGCATGAACAACCCGCCAGCGAATACATGGACTGCAGAAAGCTTACAAGAACTTAAAGCAAAAGTGCTCAAACTCAATGATAACAAAGCTGTTTACGCACTGGTGATTACTGGTGAAGGAGACAAGTTCTTTTCCGCAGGTGCAGATTTAAAGTTATTTGCCGATGGTAATAAAAATAATGCAGCAGATATGGCACGTTATTTTGGTGAAGCATTTGAGGCGTTAAGTGCCTTTCGCGGCGTATCAATAGCCGCCATCAATGGCTACGCGATGGGTGGCGGTCTTGAAGTGGCGTTAGCCTGTGATCTTCGTATTTGCGAAGAGCAAGCGCAATTGGCATTACCAGAAGCAACGGTGGGTCTACTTCCTTGTGCGGGTGGCACCCAAAACTTAACCGCATTAGTGGGTGAAGGCTGGACTAAGCGGATGATCCTATGCGGTGAGCGTATTAAATCCGCTAAAGCTGAAGCGATAGGTCTGGTAGAAGAGGTGGTTGCCACAGGCACGAGCTTTAATGCCGCAATGGCACTGGCAGAGCGAGTGGCGAACCAAAGCCCTAGCAGTGTTGCTGCTTGTAAACGCTTGATCCAAGCGGGCCGCACTATGCCAAGAACGCAAGCATTACCGCTAGAACGTGAAGAGTTTGCTAACCTGTTTGATACAGAAGATCAAACCGAGGGCGTAAGTGCCTTTTTAAATAAGCGTAAAGCAGTTTGGAAGAACGGCTAATGGCAACGACGACAAACGAAAACAGCAACAGTGTGGTGTTCCAAACGTTGGGCACCGCATCAGGCAAACACATTGGCGTAGCAACACTTAATATCGAAAAAGCCCTTAACGCGCTTAATATTGAGATGGTGCAGGCGTTAACCAGCCAGTTAACAGCATGGCGCAGTGACAACAATATCGTCGCTGTGGTGTTAGATGGCGCAGGCGAAAAAGCGTTCTGTGCGGGTGGCGATGTACGCGCTATTTATCATGCCGCGTTAGCCACGCCAGGTGAAGTGACTGCCCAAGCCACGGATTTTTTTAAGCAAGAGTACCAGTTAGATTATCTGTTACATACTTTTGCTAAACCGGTATTGGTCTGGGGCGATGGCATTGTGATGGGCGGTGGACTTGGCCTCATGGCGGGCGCAAGCCACCGCGTCGTGACCGAGCATTCGCGTATCGCGATGCCAGAAGTCACTATTGGTTTATACCCTGATGTTGGCGGCAGTTATTTCCTCAATCGTATGCCAGGTAAAGCAGGGCTGTTTTTGGGGATGACCGCATACAACATGAATGGTGCTGATGCACACTATGTTGGCATCGGTAATCACTACTTAAATCGCGATGACAAAGAGTTACTGTTTGATGCAATGGCAACGCTTGCATGGGCAGACGATAAAGCGTTTAACCATGAAATGCTGCATGCGCTTATCGATGACATGCAACTTGACTGCGAGACGCCGCTGGCACCCAGTCAGCTTGAAATACATCAAGTACTGATTGATGACTTAATGGACGGCGAGTTAACAGCCATCGTTGAGCGGGTAAGTGCATTAGATGACACACTTAAACAGGCGCAGCCTTGGTTAGCTAAAGCCTGCAAAGTGATGTTGGCCGGTAGCGCTATCAGCCTGGCGTTGGTGCACAAACAGTCACAACTTGGCACTCAGATGAGTTTAGCTGAGGTGTTTAAGTTTGAATTAGGTTTGAGTGTTAATTGCTGTGCTCGCGCTGATTTTGCTGAAGGTGTGCGCGCGTTACTGATTGATAAAGATAGAGACCCTAAATGGTTATTTAGCGATGTGGCTTCAATACCGAGCGATTTTGTGTCATCACTGATGATCTCCCCTTGGGATGAAAGTCAGCATCCTTTAAGCGCTATGCTTTAAATAATACGACTGGTTTACACGGATACGTTATCGCACTTGTCAAAGTGCACAGGAGCAAAAGATGAGTACTGTTGCATTTATTGGTTTAGGAAACATGGGCGGCCCAATGGCCGTTAATCTGATTAAAGCGGGCTTCACCGTTAAAGTGTTTGATTTGGTTCCCGCTGCAATGCAAGCGCTAGCCGAACAAGGCGCACTAACGGCAACCAGCGCGTGTGGCGCAGCCGCTAGCGCAGACATTGTGGTGACTATGTTGCCAGCGGGCAAACATGTTCGTAGCCTCTACATTGGCGATGCCGATAATAAAGGTATCGTGGATGTGGTTGCAAAAGGGACATTACTCATTGATTGCTCGACCATCGATGCCGACAGTGCACGTTTTGTGGCAAAGCATGCTACAGACAAGGGTCTAGAGTTTATCGATGCGCCAGTCTCGGGCGGCACCGCAGGCGCAGCAGCAGGCACGCTGACCTTTATTTGTGGCGGCAGTGATAACGCATTTTCGCGCGCGCAGGATGCACTGAATGCTATGGGAGGCAATATATTCCATGCTGGTGGCCCAGGTGCTGGGCAAGTCGCTAAGATTTGTAATAATATGCTGCTCTCAGTGTTGATGGTAGCCACATCTGAATCTTTACAGATGGGCGTTGACCATGGACTCGACCCTAAAGTGCTTTCAGATATAATGAAAGTCAGTAGTGGTGGTAATTGGACATTAGATAAATATAATCCTTGCCCGGGTGTTATGGAATCGGTACCGTCTTCAAACGATTATCAAGGTGGCTTTATGGTCGACTTGATGGTGAAGGATTTGGGACTTTCTCAAGAAGCGGCTTTGTTATCAAATTCAAGCACGCCAATGGGAGCTTTAGCGCGCAGTCTTTATGTGAACCATGCACGTCACGGTCACGGTAAACGCGATTTTTCGAGTATTTTTGAGCAGTTTGCTAATTCTCAACAGATAAAAAACAAAGGGTAATTCGATGGATTTAAAAGATAAGGTTGTTGTTATTACTGGTGGTGCGGGCGGACTAGGCTACGCGATGGCGGAGAATTTAGCGGCAGCAGGTGCCAAGTTAGCACTTATCGATGTTGACCAAGAGAAGTTGGAAAAAGCCTGTGCAAACCTTGGTGACACAACTGAAGTACAAGGTTACGCATTAGACATTACAGATGAAGAAGATGTCGTAGCGGGTTTTCAGTTTATTAAAGAAGACTTCGGCCAAGTTAACGTACTGATAAATAACGCGGGTATTCTACGTGATGGTTTAATGGTAAAAGCCAAAGATGGCCAAGTCACAGACCGTATGTCTTATGAGCAGTTTCAATCTGTTATTAACGTCAACTTAACCGGCACATTTCTGTGTGGCCGCGAAGCGGCAGCTGCAATGATTGAAACCAAGCAACAAGGTGTGATTATCAACATCTCTAGTGTTGCTCGGGCAGGCAACATGGGTCAGTCAAACTACTCAGCGTCTAAAGCGGGTGTTGCGGCGATGAGTGTAGGCTGGGCTAAAGAGCTTGCACGTCACAATATTCGTAGCGCAGCGGTAGCACCGGGCGTGATTGAAACTGAAATGACGGCAGCAATGAAGCCTGAAGCGCTTGAGCGTCTTGAAAAAATGGTGCCAGTCGGACGTTTAGGTCAAGCGGAAGAGATAGCGTCTACCGTGCGTTTTATTATTGAAAACGATTATGTTAACGGCCGCGTGTTTGAGATCGATGGCGGTATCCGTTTGTAATATCGACTCATTCAATAACAACTAACGGGCTTTTGCCCGTTTTTTTATGAGAGTGATTAAGCGTTTGAATTTGAACAATAGCGAGGATTTACGTCATAATAGTACTTATAAGATTAAGTACTTCAAATTGCGTTTATTTTAAAAGAGGAGTCAAGGTTACGATGGACTGGTTAGAGAAAATAACCAAGGTGATGATGCTCGTGGTCGGCTGCTGTGGAGTGTTAGTGATCTATTTAGGCTTTTTTTATTTGATGTTTAGCGGCAAAAGTACCGCCATTATTCCCTGGTACATATTACTATCACCTTGGGTTTGCATCTATTTTGGATTAAACAAACGTATTCAATTTGAGATCATGCAGTGGTTTATCAAAAAGTTTACGCGTAAGTAATGCCGCTCTTACACAGCGCTTAGTGCAACCTATACGGAAAGTGTTATATCAATTTCCCCATTCTCTGCGGACCTAAGTGACTGTATTTGAGATAGCCGCAGATATGCCTTGGATTAAGCGCATTTAGCGTAAGGGGGATTCACCAATACCTAATGGAGTTGATATCATAGTCACGTTAGCTTTATCATTGCTATTAGCGCTTTAAAGCATCATGGCATTCGATTACTTATATTTTACTCTGACAATACTTAGGCCGCTAATGAGATTTTTAATTGCATCGATACTGACGTTTGCAACGTTATTGATAACCGTTGGCTGCGATGCATCTAAGCCAAAGCATACGGACGCAGTCGTGTCTGAATCATTACCCGCTGGCGTACAGATAGCGGATTTCGGTAGTTGGAACTCTCCCGTTACCGCTGAGCATGTTTATGATTTGTCAGACAGTATAGGTGAAATCCAAGTCACTGCTGGCAGCCTCTATTTTACCATTCTTGATGCGAGCAATGAAGGGCGACGTGGGGTCAAACGAATAGAAGCTGCGGGTACTGTTGTTGATGCCATTCCTTCCAGTTTTGATATTGGCAGTCGTGTACATGAATATGGTGGAGCCCCTTTTGTGGCGATAGGAAACAGCCTCTTTGCCACCAAGCAATCAGATCAGCTGTTGTACCGCATTGCACCCAATCAAGTGCCGTTTCCATTAACCCCTGCAGGCACCCGACATGCTGACTGTATATCCAATTCCAAAGCTTCGCGTTTAATCTGTGTCAGGGAAGATCATCGAGATGCAGACAAAGTGGTTAATCAGCTGGTGGGTATTAACTTAAGTTATGCAGACGAAGGCAGCGTACTCGCTTCTGGTGCGGATTTTTACTCCACTCCAGTGATCTCTCCAGACCAAACTAAATTGGCATGGATAACATGGGATCACCCAAACATGCCGTGGGATAACACCAAACTATGGCTTGCAGAACTGGATAACAAAGGCGCGGTAGTCAATGTCAAACAAGTCGCGACAGAGCAAAAGGGTTCAATCACGCAACCTCTTTTTAGCCCTAATGGACAGCTTTATTTTGTCGCGGATTACACTAACTGGTGGAATATCTATCGCCTAAACGAGTTTGAGCAAACTGAGGTGGTGCTAACGCAAGAGGCTGAGTTTGCCGTTGCTGATTGGCAACTAGGCCATCACAATTACGCATTCGAAAATGAACATACGTTAATCGCAAGCTATAACCACGAAGGCGAAGCTGGGCTTATTCGTATTGATACTGAAAGTGGTGTGACCGATCCTATCGCGGTTGACTTTGCAGAGATTACCTATGTGACTAAAAGTGACGATGGCGTGGTTTTCGTTGGGGCTAAAGAGACGCCGGAAAAAGGCATTTATAAAGTTCAAGGCCGCTCTGCTCAGCTGATCTATGCGCCAGAACTGACCGTGATGGACCCTAATTTTATCTCTAGAGCCGAGAGTGTCAGCTTTACAACGGGCAACAGTGATACGGCCCATGGTTATTTATATAAACCCGTAAATCCAGATTTTCAAGCGCCAGCTGGGCAAGAGCCACCGTTAGTGATGTTTCTGCATCCTGGCCCAACTGCACAGGCAAGCCGAGCATTTAGACGAGATATTCAGTATTGGACCAGTCGTGGTTTTGCCGTCTTTGATCTCAATTATCGTGGTAGTACAGGTTTTGGTCGGGACTATCGCAATCGCCTTTACGGCAATTGGGGTAAGTCAGATGTAGAAGATGCGGTCAGAGCCGCAGGATACTTAGTCAATAATGGCGATGTAGATGGCCGAAAACTGGCAATAAGAGGGACTCGTGCTGGTGGCTTTACTGCGCTGTCAGCCGTTGCTTATTACAGCACCTTTGGTGCAGCGGTAAGTTACTCAGGTATTAGCGACGTTGAGTTATTTAGGCGTGACTCTCATAAGTTTGAGAGTCATTATTTAGAGACGCTCATTGGTGGATTTGATAACTATAAGCGCCGCTCTGCAATGAATAACCTCTCAGGGGTCAATGAACCTTTGCTGCTTATTCAAGGGGGCAACGATTCACTCATCCCTGCAGAGCAAACGTTGCAGCTTTATAATGCTGTGAAAAAAAAGGGCAGGCCAGTAGCCTATCTTGAGCTTAATGACAATGCTGTTAATCGGGTCACTACACAAAGTAAGAAGCGCGCTTTAGAGTCTGAACTTTCATTCTATGGCCAAGTTTTTAGCTTTACTCCTGCAGGAGATGTGCCAGCGCTTACGATTGAAAATATAGAGAACTTAAGGCGTAGGTAAGCTGCAGTCTATAGCATAGTGCTAATTGCTGAGACCGTTAAGAATTGCACAGTTGGGCTGGCTGCCACCTTTACAGTCCTTAATTAAATGCTGTAGTTGGTTCCTTAAATTATTCAGTTGATCAATTCTTTGTTTAATATCATCGAGGTGATGCTGCGCGAGCGCTTTTACATCGGCGGCATTACGGCGGGTATTTTGTTGTAAGTCGAGTAATGCTTTACAATCTTCTAGCGTAAAACCAAGTGCTCTACAGTGCTGTATAAAACTCAAGGCATCCACCTCTTTTTGGCTATACTCTCGATAGCCGTTATCACTCTTTCGGCCTTCGACTAAACCAATGTCATGATAATAACGTATGCTTTTTACTGACAATTCGGTCAGTTTTGCTACTTCACCAATTTTCATAATATCTCCGGTGCAAAATAATTTTAATTGACGTTTGACTCTCCCCCTGTAGGAGACATTACCCTTGGTACATCAAAGATACAATATAATTAAAGCGGGAGCGTTTTTTATGAAAAGTATTAATTTATATGTCCCTAACATGAGCTGTGCAAGTTGTGTGGCAAAAATTGAGTCAGCTTTCTCCAAAGTGAATCTTAAAGGGGGCAACGGCAATGCGATTAGCGCCAGGGTGAACCTCGCTGACAAACAAGTGCAGGTGTTTGGTGATATTACGCCTGAAACAGCGATTGAACTCATCAAGGGTGTGGGATACGACAGCGAACAGATGCTCGACGCTCGAAAAGGCGCGGCGAAGAAAGAAGCTGATGAGGTTAAAGAGTATCGAACGCGCGTGATACAAGCCTCAATTGGCTTAGGTCTGGGTGTTCCCCTAATGCTGTGGGGCTTACTCGGTGGTGAAATGATGGTCAACAACGCCAACCAGCAACTCGCTTGGGGTGTTGTTGGTTTGGTGACCTTTATCGTGATGGCCACAACTGGGCGTCACTTTTTTCAGGGCATGTTGCGTGCAATAAAAGCCCGTAGCGCCAATATGGACACTCTCATCGCATTAGGGACTTCTGCTGCATGGATCTATTCGATGCTGGTAGTCATCGCGCCAGAGTGGTTCCCTGCTGATACGCGTCATGTCTACTTTGAAGCCAGCGTGATGATTTTGGGTTTGATTAACTTAGGCCATGCATTGGAGCTTAGAGCGAGAGGTAAAACCAGTGAAGCGGTGCAGCGTTTACTGGGCCTACAAGCTAATACCGCAATACGCGTTACCGATACCGGCGATGAAGAGGTCGAAATTGATCAGATTAGCTTAGGTGATCATCTGCGCTTGCGACCGGGTGACAAAGTGGCGCTTGATGGTGAGATCGTCAGTGGGCAAACACTGATCAATGAATCCATGTTAACCGGCGAGCCGGTGCCAGTTCACAAAGCGCCTGCAGATAGCGTCAGTGCGGGCACTGTTAACGGTAATGGCAGTATCATCTATCAAGTGACCGCGGGGGCAACAGAGAGCAAACTGGCAAAAATTATTGAGCTCGTGCAGCAAGCGCAAACATCCAAAATGCCAATAGGGCGCTTAACAGATAAAATATCAGCTTACTTCGTTCCAGTGGTTATCGTTATTGCGCTGTTAAGTTCAGCCATTTGGTATCTATTCGGGCCAGAGCCTGCGCTATCACATGCATTAGTGGTGTTGACCAGTGTGCTGATTATTGCCTGCCCTTGTGCTTTGGGGCTCGCGACGCCAATGTCGATTATGGTGTCAGTGGGCCGCGCAGCGAAAATGGGCGTCTTAGTGAGAAATGGCGAAGCGCTGCAAACGGCAAGCAAGGTCACCACTGTGGTGCTTGATAAAACGGGCACCATTACCCAAGGTGCACCTGAGGTGACTGAGTTTATCGTGTTGCAATCGGATGTGGACAAGCATGACTTACTCAGTGATATCGCTGCGTTAGAGCAACACTCTGAACATCCGCTTGCCAGTGCGATTATTGCCAAGGCTAAGCTGTCATCTATCTTGCTTAAAGAGCCGGAACAGTTTACCAATGTGCAAGGCCGAGGAATAACCGGGGTTGTGGCTGGTATCGAATATACCATTGGTAACATGAGCCTGATGCAACAGATTGGGCTAGATGATTTTTCTGCTTATCAAGCGCAAGTGTCGTTACTTGCAAGCCAAGGGCAAACTCCTGTCTTTGTGGCAAGAGATCAAAAGCTCATTGCCATCATAGGGATAAGCGATCCGATAAAAGAGGATGCTGTTGCAGCAGTAGCCGCCATGAAAAAGAGTGGCCTAAAGGTGGTGCTACTCACGGGGGATAACGAGCAAACGGCGCAAGCTGTTGCCAATGTTGTTGGTATTACCAGCGTATTTGCCAATGTTTTACCACAGCAGAAGCAGCAAAAAGTGATTGAGTTGCAACAAGCGGGTGAAGTGGTTGCTATGGTCGGTGACGGCATTAACGATGCGCCAGCACTCATGAGCGCCGATATTGGCCTTGCGATGGGCAGTGGCACTGATATCGCCATCGAAAGTGCAGACTTTACTTTGTTATCTGCAAGGCTCATGGTAGTAGCTGAAACACTATTACTGGCAAAAGCCAGTATGAAAAATATCAAGCAAAATCTATTTGGTGCCTTTATCTATAATAGTTTAGGGATCCCATTAGCGGCAGGAGTATTGTTCCCCTTTACAGGGATGTTACTCAGCCCCGTCATCGCGGGCGCAGCCATGGCCATGTCATCACTAACCGTGGTGAGTAATGCCAATCGATTGCGTAAAACTAAGCTTGTTTGATTATCATCTTGTATTAGCATCGCGTAGAACGCACTTTTTTAATAAGATCGTCATCTGACATAACTAATCACAGTTGATAATTTAGGCTAAAATGCTATAATATCGCGCTTAATTTTATAGGCTGTGCGCGGACTTGCGCGAGTCTTCGACCAGTAAGTTGATTTAGGGTTAATGGCTCTTTTTTAATTTACTGGTTTTTGTTTTATCTATGATCTCTATAAGTCATATAACCAAAAGCGGAATGCCACTTTGATTACTACAGCTAACATCACCATGCAGTTTGGCGCTAAGCCACTGTTTGAAAACCTCTCAATAAAGTTTGGCGGCGGGAACCGTTACGGTCTTATCGGCGCTAACGGTTGTGGTAAATCAACCTTTATGAAGATCCTTGCGGGCGATCTTGAGCCAACGTCTGGTAACGTTTCACTGGATGTTAATGAGCGCTTAGGTAAGTTGAGCCAGAACCAATTTGGTTATGAAGAGTTCAACGTCATTGATACCGTTATCATGGGGCACGCCGAGCTTTGGGAAGTGAAGAAAGAGCGAGATCGTATCTACTCTTTACCTGAAATGACTGAAGAAGACGGCATCAAAGTTGCCGATCTTGAAATGGAATTTGCTGAGATGGACGGTTATACCGCCGAATCTCGTGCTGGTGAACTGTTAATGGGCGTCGGTATCGGTGTCGAACAGCATTTTGGTCTTATGGGCGCAATCGCACCTGGTTTTAAGTTGCGTGTGCTATTGGCTCAAGCCTTGTTCTCAGATCCAGATGTACTGCTACTTGACGAACCCACCAACAACTTGGATATCGACACCATTCGTTGGTTGCAAGATATGCTGAACCAACGTAACAGCACCATGATTATCATCTCGCACGATAGATATTTCTTGAACTCTGTTTGTACTCACATGGCTGATTTGGATTACGGCGAAATGCGCGTATTCCCAGGTAACTACGATGAGTACATGATGGCTGCACAGCAGTCACGTGAACGTTTGATCTCAGATAATGCTAAGAAGAAGGCACAAATCTCTGAGCTTCAAGGCTTCGTTGCTCGTTTCTCTGCTAACGCGTCTAAAGCAAAGCAGGCAACCTCACGTGCTAAGCTAATCGATAAGATTAAGCTTGATGATATTAAAGCCTCAAGCCGTGTGAATCCCTTTATTCGTTTCGAACAAGAAAAGAAATTGTTCCGTAATGCATTGATTGTTGAAGATCTAACGAAAGGCTTTGACGTTCAACTGTTTAAAGATCTTAATCTGATTGTTGAAGTCGGTGAACGTATTGCTGTTTTGGGTCATAACGGCGTGGGTAAAACCACATTGTTACGCACGTTAGTACACGATATCCCACAAGATTCAGGGACGATTCAATGGTCTGAAAACTCAGCGATTGGTTATTACGCGCAGGATCATGAATCAGATTTTGAGAACGAGATGACATTATTTGACTGGATGAGCCAATGGCGCAAACCAGAAGATGATGATCAATCTGTACGCGGCTACTTAGGCCGTATGCTGTTTGGTTCTGACGATATTAAGAAGTCAGTCAAAGTGCTTTCTGGTGGTGAGAAAGGGCGTATGTTGTTTGGTAAGCTCATTATGCAAAAGCCAAACATCTTGCTACTTGATGAGCCCACTAACCACATGGATATGGAATCAATTGAGTCATTGAACAACGCGCTTGAAATGTACGAAGGTACATTAATGTTCGTCAGCCATGACCGTGCGTTTGTATCATCAATTGCTAACCGTATTCTTGAAGTGACGCCAAACGGCGTAAATGACTTCAGAGGAACTTATGATGAGTTCCTTGCGAGTAAAGGTATTGAAGGGTAACTTTCTGCAATAAAAAAAGCCCGATTCGTCGGGCTTTTTTGTGTCTTGAGATTAAGGGCTGTTCAAGAAATTGTTCATATAATAGTGTGACTTATTCGCGATAAAAAAACGGCAGATTAACTGCCGTTTTTTGTTTTAGCGATGAATGTCGTTCAACACTCTATGCCAATATCTATTTAGCTTTTTATGATATGACTGGAAGATAGGTCAACACTCGCTCATCTCTGGCAATAAGAGGGTCAACAATAAGCTCTTTGAAAGTCGCACCATCTGCGTTCATAACATGGTTCATCAAGCCTGGGCTATCAGTGATCAAAGCATTCAATTTAGTCAGTTGCTCAATCAACTCAAGTGCTAAGGTATTTTCAGCCGTTGCAGCATAATTTTTGCCCTGTAACGAAATTGTCGCCACCGAACTTACTGCATCATTGGCTAAGTGAATACCTGCAAACTCGCGCCACACCCGTGCTTTTTCTTCGCCGCGGTAGTCATTGTCATGAGAAGCAAGTACAACCTGCTTTAACATCATTTGCAGTAAATTACTCTTACCCTTCATCTCTCCTGAACGATGAGTAAATCCAAAATATCGACCTAACGAGGTCGCATAGCTGGGTAATGCTTCAATCTGTTGGTCAGCGTAATCAATATCTTGAGTGTAATACTCAGGGTTTACGTCACCGCAGGATTCGGTTAACACTGGCTTAGTTAAGTAGCGGTTGATTGAGTTTACAGTATCTCCCATTGTCATCTGACACAGCATATTCTCAAGTTGGTCATGTACTTTTGCAGTATCTGCCAATGCATAGTATGTGCGCCCGGTGGTGCTTCTTGGCGACGTACGTGTCAATAGTTGGCGAACCGCTAATAGCTTGTCAGGCCACATTCCTAATACATCTCTTTCATTTACATAAGGATGATTTGGGTTTGACTGTGGTGCTTTAAGACCATTAAGCAGGTGGCCTTTATTGACCGTTACTTCAGCAATGACTTTATCTTGGTAGGCAGGAGTTAAATCCGCTTTAATGAGTAACTCTTTTAGCTTCTGTGGATCTTGGTCAAAATGGGTAATGATTTTGCCAATATCGATACCTTCCGCTAGCTTACTCCCATTGAGGCGGTAAATACGTGATAGCACATCTTCTAGTGAATGAACCTTGGTTAAGCCAACACTGTTGTCGCTTTTCATTCTATAGGTGACATGTAGATTAATGTCATTCAAGCCTGCAACTTTTAAAAATGTATCAGCTGCTTTATTGACTGCGCGCTGTGACGCACAGAACCAATAAGCTTGATGAGACGGACAGAAATCGGCTAAACCATTTTGGTCAAACGAGAATAACTCTTCAGCTGTGGCCGTGTCTTCGACGAACTGGCGAATATCATTAAAGCCTTGCAAACGATTAATGGTGTAGGGCAGTACATTATCTTCAAATAGTGTTTGACGGTTGTGGCGTACATTCATTGTGTCGTAACTATCATTGTATCTATCGACATAATATTGCGCGATGTCGTCATTATTTGTCCCTGCGTCAAAACGATTACAGTTACTGTTTAATGAGACATGGCCATCAGTACAAAAGGCAAAGTAACGCAGGTCATTTTCTGCGGCAACATTATGCAGTGCACCATATTGTGTTATGCCAGTAAGATTGCCATTTGCTAACTCTTCACGACGTTTCGCATCTTGCTCTTTTAGTGAGACTAAAGACCCATCGGCAGTTTCTACATTACGTGCATAACCAAAGCGTAGTGCAGCAAGATCGTACTTTTGATATGTGGTCGCAAAACGATCGGCGTTATAATCCATTTGGCTGGAAAAGTCAGCTTTTGCGGTTAAATTGGGGTAACCAGCAGCGGCAAAGGCAGTTTGAAAATCAGTAATCTCTTGTTCGTTAAAAAAGTTAGCTTGATCTCGGCTACCTGCAAAGTTATGACGTAAGCCAAAGTTGTGCCCAAGTTCATGGGTTAAGGTGCCAGCGAAGGCTTGCGCCGCAAGCTTAGTCACAAGCTCTGATTGAAATGCAGTGGGCATTTTTTCTATGTCTTTCAACTGATCACCGACATTACCATCGACCCAGAACTGGCTGTCTGTCCAGTCAATTTCATGACCTTTAATGCCTCTTGGCAGCTCTCGCAGTGCACCGCCACCTAAACCAAAGGCTTCGTTGACACTCATTAGGTTATGTTCAGCCCAAAAGTCTTCCGTTTTACTTTGTTGGCTAACAAGTTCTTCAAATGATGCGGTATTGGCATCAGTGGTGGAAAGTGCAGGTATTAACGCTTGTGGCTGCTCTTTTTGCGATGGCTGTTGCGCCATTGAGTTGTCACTTGTCGCAGTTTGTTCAGCCACTAGCTTGTTGGCTGCAACTGCGGTTGCACGCGCTAGCGCTTCTGGTGACGACGTATAGTCAACACCCGTTAATGCTTTTACCGAATTAGCATCGAGCATACCGCGGTTATAATCGAGTTGAACACGACGATAGTAACGAGTAGATCCTTGCTCTAAGTTGGCACTGTACTGATCGACTCGACCGCTAATGATTTCACCGGTCAGTGGGTTGGCAGCAGATGGGCCATAACCCGCTAAACCATTATCTAGTGGCTCATCAAATAGGGTGATGTTGCTATAACGCAGATCGCCATGACGATGCTGACTCGCTTGCACTAGTTTGATTGGGGGCAAACCGGTGTTGAACATTTTATTTTGGATATTCATCGCCGTGATGCTTTCATTGGCAGCATCTAAGAATGGCTTGTTTTTATCTTCAAAAAAGTTATTACTGAGGTAATAGGTAATAGCTTCTTTTTTAGGATTGTAGTGATTTAAGTATTGACGTACATAGCCGTCGGTACCGTCAGAGTGGTTGCCATCGCGGTAATTATGTTGGGTTCTAAAGAAGCCATAGCTACCGTTTTCATCTTCACTGTAGGGCACAACGTCAAAGTCTTTGCTCGCGAGTTGATCAAGTGCAACGATAGAAATATATTCTGTGGTCGTAAAAGATAAGTTGTCAAAGTTGCCTTTGAAAAATTGACCAAAACAGGCAGGGTTAGCTTGATAGGTGTGTTCAATTTCAAAATTGATCACTCCGGTGCTCAAGTCCATCTCATAACCTTGCCAGTTACCGTCTTTCACTAAATGTGCAGATTCGGTCTCAGTGGTGCATTGTTTGAATGTCACAAGATCTGTGTAGTTCTCTTCAGCAATTTTCGCGGCTTCAAAGTGAGGAATGAAGTACTTCTTTTGATCCCATGTGACGTTTCGGTCATTGATCTCCTCCTCTTTGTTGGTGCAATCATCCCAGTTGTCTTTCTCACATTGGAAATCGACATAATTTCCTGGAATAGTTAATACTGGTGCCTTGTTATACTCATTATCATAGCGAGATTCATGGCCTAAGCCTATGTTGTCTCTATCTATTTGTCTGACCTGTATGCCATTCTCTGTCATACGTAAGGTCACGAGTTTTTCATCGCCTTGAGAAAACCCATGAATTGGAGCTGAATATCTTGGCGCATCGCCTAAGCTACGAGTATACAAAAACAGGCGTTCTGGCTGCTTTACCGCTAACTCAGATAATGAAGTTGCTGTTGTTTGTTGACCTGTTGTGACGGTATTGTCAGTCGCAGCATTTTTGAGATCTTGGACTGAAACCATTTTCTCGTCTTTTTTTACTTCTTGATACGGTTCATCTGCCCCGCAGCCGCTCAGTGCAAACGCACTTAGTACGGCCAACGTTATGGTCGATTTATTCATGAAAACCTCTCCTCAAATTACTGTTATAGATATTTTGTCATCGACAAATAAAAAACTGAGCTTCGCTTGTCATAAAGCTCGAAGCTATGTGATTGACCTCTTTCTGGGTCATAGAATCCGCCACTGTTGTTATGGCCTACTGCGACGATCCAACTGGGAGAAAACTCCCAGCCTATCTCTTCGCTCGCGGTAAATAAGTTGTCATATCGATTAGTATTGAAGCTTTTTGCCATGCGATATGAGCCACTGACATCCACATACCAGTTGTCTATAAACTGCCAAGTCGCATCGGCTAATATGTCAATCTGGTGCTCTACAAAGTGTTCGCCTTGGCGTCCGGTTTCATATTTATATGCGTTGTATTTAAACCTGGGAGATAGGTAAAAATTCCAGTCTTTACTCGGTCTATAAAATAGGTAACCCGCGATTCTTGGCGCCGCTTGCAGTTTGTTTTCTTGGCTGGTGTGGCTGGTGGGTAGAAATACACCGGCACTGCCTAGCAGAGTCCAATCAATAGCGAGTTCCTTACTCGGTGTACGATATTCAAGAAAGGTGTCGTAGTAATAGGATTGGTCGTGGTGCGTTTCTACTTCACCACCGACAGATACACGTAGGCTTCCCCAGTCGTCACGGTAAGCAATGCGACCATTTCCGCTAATTGATTGGTATGAACTTGGTGCAGATTGTTCAAAGATATTGCTAGTTGCCGTAGCGCTGATGTAACCGGACCAATGGGATTTGCTGGACGTATTCGCAGCGGATACATTTTCATTATCAGCAAATGCGGTAGACGTAAATGCCAGTGAAAGTCCGATAGCTGTACTGTAAATTAACGTGTTTTTATGTTTTGAACGGGACTTATTCGAAAATAAGGCACAGTTATTCAGTGACGGCATTATTCCATCCTATGAGAGTTCAGTTGTTGATGGCATAACTTGTTCAGCTAACGGTGCAGCCGCCAAGTTATCGAGAAACTATTTACTTATTATTGATAGGTGTTTAGTCGTGGATTAGAGCAAACACATAATTTGAGGTGAATTAAGTAGGGCAACCTTTAATCGGCTTTATCCAGCTGAGGACAATCGATATCATATTTATAATAATTTTTGGCGTTTTAAATTTTGATTTTTTAACGATTAAATAGCTGCTAAAGAGGAGCAGTAGACAATAAAATGCTGCTTCAATAGATAGTGTATTTAGATCAATATCTTGTATACCAATAACGATGTTAGCGATGGCTTTGTCATTAACGGGTATTGTTAATAAACGGCAAAGTGGTGCAAGGATCACCATTTCAGGCAGGCAAAAACCTTTTGTAAACAATAGGTTTTCGTGCTTATGTAGTGACTGTAACGATTGGTTTTTTGAAGATGAAGCAATCTCGACTTCGCTCTTACTCGACATAACTTGACCGACCATGAATATGGCAATCAAGATAATAATGTAAGATAAAGCACTGCTGAATTTCTTCAAAATAGACTCGTTGATGTATTTATTCGCTCTAAATAATGACCGATACGAATTGATACATTTGAATTTAGGACCAAATCCCAGCATAGAAAATAAATAATGTTTTTTCAATGGCTAATTAACAGTCGAATCGAGAGTTAGGTATAGATCACGTTATTTTTTTAATACGAGTTTGTTTTGCTTAATATGTCCAACTGACTGTTAACAATTCGCTTTCATTTGAGGTCTTTAATTGATGTCGTTTACGTTTTTACTGCTTAAATTACTTTAAGAAAACGAGTGGGTAAGAGGTGATATTCTTGTTGCTGTGCGTCGGTGGGTAAAAAGGCTTGTTGTCAGCCAATCGATTGGCTTAATGAAAATGTAGGTGAGTTTACGTTTAGATAAAAGACATTTAAAGAAACACACTGTAAAGGATGATTACTTTACAGTGTGTTATAGCGCTGCTTTAAAGTGGAGTTTAATTTCCTGTATAGGCAGTCGAATGACAAGCATCGTATTATTACAAATCGTTACTTGCAATCAACGGGTGCGAAACGATTTTGCAGGTAATCAAATACAGCTCGAATACCAAAGGCTTCTCCGCCTACTGGGCGACCCGGTAGTTTACGGTTATTCCACGCCATAACATCGAAGTGGCTCCAGCTAATGTCTGTATCAACAAAGGCTTCTAGATAAAGCGCTGCGGTGATTGCGCCGCCAAATGGCGTTTTACCACAATTGGCTAAATCGGCAATATCACTGCCGGTGAGATCAAAGTAAGGTTTATGCAGAGGCATGCGCCAAACAGGATCATCGACACTTAAACCAGAGGCGGTAATATCGGCAGCCACTTGGTCGTCATTACTAAAGAACCCAGGTAGCTCAGTGCCTAACGCAATGCGCATCGCGCCGGTTAAGGTGGCAAAATCTATCATTAGCTCAGGCTTGTCGTTATTGGCTTCTGCAAGTGCATCACACAAGACTAAGCGGCCTTCGGCATCAGTATTATCAATCTCAACGGTAATACCCTTGCGCGTGGTGATCACGTCACCGGGTCTAAAGGCATTCGCTGAAACAGCGTTTTCAACGGCAGGGACTAATACACGTAAACGAATAGGCAGGTTGTTAGCCATAATAAGCTGCGCTAAACCGATAACATGCGCGGCGCCGCCCATATCTTTTTTCATAAAGCGCATGCCTGCGCCAGGTTTTAAATCGAGTCCACCTGAATCGAAACACACACCTTTACCGACAAGAGTGACTTTAGGCGCGGATTCGTCACCCCAAGTGAGGTCGATTAAACGCGGGGCATTCTCGCTCGCGCGGCCGACCATGTGAATGGTTGGGTAGTTTTGCTCAAGTAGTTCGTCACCCACTATTTGGCTGATCTTGCCGCCAAACTCGGTGGCCATTGCTGACATTGTTTCAGCCAAATCTTGTGGCATCATATCGGCTGCTGGCGTATTGACCAAATCACGCACCAATGACACCGAGCGGATGAATTTATTGGCTTCATCGGCTTGAGCTTGTGTTGGAACCACAAGCTTTGGAAACTGCTTATCGCTCTTTTTATAACGATTAAACTGATAAGCCCCTAAGCCCCAACTAAAGGCTGCGGTTTTAATCTGTTTCTCGTCAGCGGTTAATTGGTATTGCCCCGCGGGTAGTTGGCCGACTAAATCACCACAAAGCCAGTAGGAGTTGTCATTGTTACTGACAAAAATGACCTCAGATAATTCACCCTCAGTATTGGGAATTAAGCATACACCTTTGCCTGAAAACTGGGTTGTGGTTAGCCAGTTGATCACGCTTTTAGCTTGCTTTTCGCGCCACTGTGAAAATGTTTCGCTGTTAAAAATGGAAAGGGGAATGCCTGAAACACCTGAAACGATGATATTACTCATGTAGGGACTCTTTATAGTGACGAGTTTAAAAGATAGCCCCAAGAATATCAGGCTAGTCACTTTCTAGAAAGAAAAGAGATGATTTTACAGTGATTGTTTTAGATTGCTTAAGTCGAACCGAGGTGGCTTGGGCTGAGGTTATTTAGATTGGGTATTGTGGGCTTTAACGCGGTTTTTGGTTGAGGTTCTGCGCGCATTCGCTTTTCGCTCCGACATATTATTGAACGAGCTAGGTAACACATCAACACCAACCACTTTCCCCAGTTTTAACACTAATGGAATGGTAATTGGCGCAAAAGGTAAAACGGCAAATACTCCTAACCCTAGGCCCTTGAGTAGGTCGGCGAATTGCTTATTGGCCTCGACTAACTCTTCTTTACTGGCTTGCTTACGAGTATAGCGTTTGTAAGTCACCAGCATCTCTTTGGTTTCTTGTTTTTCCTGAGATAAGGCTTCTTTAACAACCAGCATATCCAGTTTTATACGCAGCCAAATACGACGCCTTCCAATACGGATAACGCGAATAGGAGCCTTGTGTAAAAGCAGGTAGATATTCATGGGCGCGATTGTCGCATAGCAGCTAGATTAAACCTATTAAAGAAAGGTAAATAACAGTCAGTTTAGTTGGATTTAAACTGACCGCGAACTATATATCCCCATCCTATCTTGAAGATGCTCGTTTCAGAGGCGTTGTGCGAGTTCAATTCTAGGCGCATTAACGTAGAAATGGTTATTCCCTTTTAAGTAAGTGCAACAACGAAGTGGGCTTGCACAACACCTTCTGCGATAGGTATTCTTTTTATACTAAGAGTGGGCTTTACTCTGTGTTGTTGATTTTACTAAGGGAGCGACCATTAGTGGCAATCAATGCCTCGCCTACATGGATGTAGGTGCTTAGGTTCAGCCTGGAGCAATGAACCTGTGATTAAAGCCCATTAAACTCCCACTGAATCCCGAATCTTCAGGTAGGATGGTGATAGGCTAACCAGTGCGCAGACTGAGGATGCTTGATAACACGATCGGCTCTTGATAACGGCAAAATTTGCTGTCTTTTTTATCAATTGCATAAATTGACATACGGTCAGCTAATTCATTACCTTCGATGCCCACATGGGCGGATACATGCTTAATTGACAACTGTTCTTTAAGATTGTCATACAGTTCATGAGCCTGTTGAATGATATCGAGATTTTTGATATCGCCTGCCTTTTGGCGTTTCCAGCCCTTGGTTTTCCAACCATATGCCCAATTAGTAATGCAATTAATTGAGTATTGAGAGTCACTTAAGATCTGTACCGATTTATCAGCTTTAATTGCTTTGTCCGCTAACAGCAGAGCTTGGTGCAGTGCATTAAGCTCGGCAGAGTTATTGGTGCCATTGGCGTTGAATAGCCCATACCAAAGTTCTGTTAGCTCACCGCTTTGATAGATTGCAATGCCTGAACCTGCTTTACCTGGGTTTGGCTCGCAGCCACCATCAGTAAAAATCGATACGTCATGTTGGCTTAGGTCGATTGCTTTACTGGCTTTTTCAGTTTTTGGGCCAGTGTTAACCGTGGTCGATTTTTTTTGCGCCGCGCCGCCATAGCTGGGAACGCGCTTAAATGCAGCTTCAGCTTCAGCTTGGGTCTTAAACGACTTATATTTGGCTTGCGGGAATTTATCGACCTGTTTTTTGGTGTGATCCCAGCTAGTGAAAATACCGGTTTCACGTCCCGCCCACACTACATAGTACTTTGTTGCCATCTGGTTTCTAATCCTTAACCACCCCCGTAAGGGCTATTGTTGTTAACTTTTTTTGCAGTGTGCTAGCAATTGTACAAAAAACTCGCTGCCCTTACGCTCGGCAAAGGCTATATTGCGCTCGGGTATCGTTTCAGGGTCATCGTAATTGGCTAACGCTAACTCCATGCTGACTTCGCGAATGATGTGTAACGTTGGATAGGGTGAGCGATTAGTGTAGTTTGCAGCTGCATCTTGTGCTTCGCCGTCAAAACAGTAATCTGGGTGAAAACTCGCTAATTGGTATTGCCCTTCATATCCCTGTTCAAATAATAGGTCAGTGGCGATATCGACAAGATCTAGATAGGGATAAAAGCCCTCAAACCCGCGCGGTAAGATAAATAGCGTGGTTTCTACCTCTTTATGCTCATCAAGATAAATACACTCTTGGATCAATGCCTGTAGCACTTGATCAAGCTTTGACTCATCGATAACCGCATAGCGAATGCTCGCGCGTTCAACTTCACGACGCGCAAAAGGGCAAATGTTGAACTTCATAATCACTTGCTTAACCCAATTTTCGGTTTGCGTGGCGACTTGTTGCAGCTCTGGGTCGATATTGTTGGTCATTACATACTGCCTATAGCGGGTTATGGCGCGATCATAGGGATGATTGAAAGCACAAGCAAGAGCGCCATGCTGACGTTAAATATTTTTTGCTGTCTTTGATTCTTTAGTATGCGTTTTAATGCCACGCCAAACCCTAGCCAGACAAACGCACTGGGCAGGGCAACACAGAAAAAGACACTGACAATGGTGATAACTTGTGGCGCAAGTGCTTGTTGCATCGTGGTAAAGGTGGCTATAGCGCCAATGCCCATTATCCATGCTTTAGGATTGACCCACTGAAACGCCGCCGCTTGGATAAAAGTGAGCGGGGTGACGGTAACCTTACCGTTCATCTTGGCACTACTATTGGCAATCAGCCAAGCTAAATACAGTAAGTAGCTAATGCCCACATATTTAACAATGACATGCAATATAGGGTAACTTTGAAATACCGCACTTAAGCCCAAGCCTATGGCTAAAACCATTGCCGGAAAGCCAATGCAGATGCCGAAGAGATGCGGCAAGCTGCGCTTTACACCAAAGTTAACCCCAGATGACATCAGCATAATATTGTTTGGGCCAGGTGTTATTCCCGATGAGAATGCAAATAATGCAATCGTTAAAATGAGTTCCATAGGTCCGAAAATCAGAATAGAAAGGCGCGTATTCTAACGTGATCGTGTGCACCGATCAAAACCATTATGAGTGGATTAAGGTCGTTTACCATTAATCAACTAAACCATATCTTTTTGTTATATATAAAATACAAAAAAACCAATACTGCATAATAAGTCGATAGCATTAATTTATTATGCGAATGTTGGCAGTGAATATTTAGGAGTGATTTTTTTGACATCGGTTATTGGCACCTTGGGGAAGATTTAACCGATGTAGTTTAGTCACTTGATTGAAATGGAACATTACAAGGGTAAAACACTAAAAAACATCAACTTTAATTTTTCATAAATATTGCAAACTCCTTATTACTTTTGGTTGGTACTCACGATTTTTTTGTGGCCTAAAAGCACACTAACAACCTGAGTACGAAAGTATGATGTTCTATAAATATACCAGCATTGTCGTAATATAACGGGCTATAAGCGCTGACTATCCATCCTCAAACTCCCACTACCTCAGTCATTTTTTTGACTCTTGACTGTTCATTCAGTGCAGATCGTTAAATGTGACTATCTGTCACTTCTTGTACGTTTTTTACACTTGATTTTGGATACTGTATAAATTATAAACTTAATTATCTTTTTAACAAAAGATTAACAATATGAAAATAATGCAGTAACAATATCAACGTCATGCCCTATAAAAGTCTGCTTATCACTTCCCTGAATCAGGTGGTTTGACGACATAGTCGCGAATAATTGGAGTCAAACATGTCAATAGAATCATCTAAGCCTCAAGCTCAACGAGGCAAGTTTAAAATTCACGTTTTAGCATTAGCTTGCTCAGCCATCATTTTCCCTGGTGCTGCGCTAGCGAACGGAGAAATCGCCCCCACTGCTAAAGAGGCTTCAAAGCCTGCGCATGGAAAAGAGCTCAACAACCGTTTTGAAAAAGGGGCCAATATTCCCGGTCAGAAAAAGGGCATTGAGAAAAGTCAGCGACAGATGCCTGCAAAGAGTAAGCAAGCAAAAAAGATTGAAGGGCCGATGGGTGTATCTGGTCCAACAGCGGAAGCTGAAGATAATGCCTGTAGTAGTGAATTTGCAGATTTAAGTGGCCAAGCACTTTTTGATTTTGTTAGGCAAGCTGAACTTTCTTGTATCTCTGAGCTTTATTCAAGAAATGATGCCGTATCCGTTGCAGCTTACCAACCTGAAAATGTGGTAGCGGTGGCTAATCAAGTAAGCAGTATGGCTGCGACTTATGACAGCCGTAACGGCGATGAAATGCGTAACCTTTTTTACTTCTTACGCGGTGCATTTTACATTGAGTTCTATAACGATGACTTAACTTACAGTGACACTCAAGCGGCTGATGCTATTTACAGTGCGTTGCTTGAGTATTCTAAGAACCCCTATCTGTTTGACCTTAGCCAATCGGCTGGCGATACGCTGTCGGAGTTTTTCACTTCATGGGCAAGTGCCGATCATATCTTAGAAAGTGTGCCTGTTATTACCGATTATTTGCAGAGGTTTAATGCAGACTTTTTGGCAAGTAACCGTCACCGTGCAGCACTGACCAGTGCACTTACTACGCTTTATTACGGTAGCTGGGAAGAAGAATACAACAAGAAGACCATGGATCACGATGAGTTGATTGATGGGCTACTCAACATCGCCACCTCTGAGTATATTTACAGTTCAGCTTATCAATATGAATCGACCGACGCATTTCATGAATTTGGTCGCTTCTATGAATATCAAGAGTACTGGAACTTGCCAGAGAGTCTAAAAACACGCCTCAACGAGGGCGTGCAGTTATACATGAGCAAATTTGAGCGCATGTCGGCTGAGTGGGCCGATGGGGCGGGTTACCTCGATTATTACAATCCTGGTGAGTGTGAGCAGTTTGGTATTTGTGGCTGGGAAAAAGAGTTAGAACAAACAGCGTTACCAATCAACTACAGTTGTAGTGACACGATTTATATTCGCGCGCAGCAGCTCTCAAACGACGAACTGCAAAGCTCTTGTGATCTAATGGGCAGTGAAGAATCGCTATTTCATAATGTGTTAGCCACGGGCTATCAGCCTGTTGCCGATGACTTAAATGAAAGTTTAGAAGTGAACATTTTCGATAGCTATGATGATTATGCACAGTATGCGGGGGTGATTTTTGGTATTAGCACTGACAACGGTGGTATGTACTTGGAAGGCACGCCATCTGAAGTCGGTAACCAAGCTCGATTTATTGCTCACGAGGCAACGTGGACAGATGAAATTCTAGTGTGGAATCTGCGCCATGAATACGTGCACTACCTCGATGGCCGATTTAATCAATATGGTGCATTTAATTACTTCGATATTAATACGGGTAAATCTGTTTGGTGGTCTGAAGGATTAGCTGAATATATTTCTAAGCAAAATCGCAATGACGGTGCTATCGATTTAGGCCGCTCTCAGGCTTACAGCTTAAGTGAAATTTTGTCTAATACTTATGACTCTGGTTCGGAGCGTGTTTATAGCTGGGGCTACTTAGCGGTACGTTTCTTATTTGAAAATCACAGAACGGACGTAGATGCACTGCTGGTGCTTGCTCGTGGCGGTGATGCTGATGGTTGGTTGGCTTATATCGACAATACAGTGGGTCAAAACTATAACAGTGAATGGAATACTTGGTTGGCGTCTGTAGACAGTAATGACGATTCAATCGATACCGGTATTGTAGTCCCCGTGGATTCAGATGGTGATGGCGTGATTGACAGCCAAGATGCATTCCCATTTGATGCAAGCGAAACCACGGATACTGACGGCGATGGTGTTGGTGATAACGCTGATGTTTTCCCATCAAATCCAAATGAAACGATAGATAGCGATGGTGACGGTGTCGGTGACAATGGTGACCTGTTCCCAAGTGATCCCACAGAGTGGGCCGATTCCGACGGTGACGGTATTGGTGATAATGCCGACACAGACGGCCCTGTTGAGCCCGTTGAACATTGCGGCGTGGCAACCATTAGTGATGGAAACTTAACCAAAGATAAGATCGAGTGTGTTAGTGGCGATGGTGTTAACTACTTCTATACCTACATCGAAGAAGACAATACCGCGCTTTATATCTCGACTGCTGGTGGTGAAGGTGATGTCGATGTTTACTTCAACCAAAACATTTGGGCAAAGCCATCGGCTTACACCGCAAAAGCTGACACAGTGGGCAATAATGAACAGCTAAATGTAATTGCTAACCGTGGTTGGGTCTATATCAGCCTCGTTGCCAGCGAAGAGTATCAAGGTGTTAGCCTAAACGTTAGTTTGACTGACGGCGACGTAGGTATAACCCCCGTCGCTGTTGCAGATGCTTGTGCAACTCAATCTCCCTATAGCTATGGCAGTGTGGAGTACGGTGCAGCAATTTGTATTGCCGATGGGCACTCAAGCTATTACTTCTATGTCCCCTCGGGAACAGAAGAGATTAGTGTGGCAAGTGGCCATGGTACGGGCGATGTAAACCTTTACGGAAATAGCCAATCTTGGGCGAATTCAAGCTCGTATGAGGTGAAGTCTGAAAGCCAAGGTAACGTAGAAAGTCTTACGATTACAGCGCCTGTTGAAGGTTGGTACTACATTAGTGCAGATGGCGCACCATCAAGTGACGGTGCAAGCTTAGTTGTGGATATTAAATAGTGACTTAACCCATTATTGATATTCCATGGTTAGATCCAAAAAATAACCGACTCACTATGAGTCGGTTTTTTTATTGTGTTCGACAAAGTATCGCAGCCCGGTCTCTTCAGCGAAATGCTGTTATTGGCTTCGTGATAGAGACAGCTAGAACAGATAATGGGTGCAATTGTTTTTAGGTCAGGTTAGGTTAATGTTTCAAATGTTAATCTGTGACGTAATCTTAGAGATGGATTTTAAAACATGATGATAAAAAACTATGTAGCAGTTATGTTGATGGGGTTAATGGCGTTATCGGGCTGCAGCACTTCTGCAGCAACGGATATCCCCACCACTCGGACCACTATGGTCACTAGCGGGGATCTATCTCTGCTTACTAGTTCTTCAAAAGTATTCGGTTGGCACCCAACGATGTCTGCGGTTCACGCGAGCGACAAAGTTGATGACCAAGTCGTGATTGCACATATGCGCCACGCCATAACTCAAGCATTGCAAGCGAAGGGATACCGTCTTGCGACTCAATATGAAACACCCAGTATTATCGTTGGCTTTGGTTTAGCGCTTGAATCTGAAATGGATGATAAAGAGATCTTAAAAAGAGCGGGTTTAGTGCCAGGATTATCAACCCATGGGGTTGATGATAAATATGAAAAAGGTTCGGTACTGGTGGCTTTCTTTTCGCCGTATAGTCCTATGCCAATTTGGCGAGTATTAGCGCAAGGTTTTACCGAACTCGATAACAAACCCGAAGAGAGAGAGCAACGCTTTGAGCAGCTATTATCGCGAATGCTAAAACCGATCCCGACAGTATAAGATTAACTTTTCATACGGCCTCTGACTAATGCGGCTATGTGCTCGCCTTTAAAGGGTCATGCCTTAACCAAAAGACGAGTGACGTCGCGTGAATTAATTGCCTCAAGTGACTTAATCGATGATCAAATCCATAAAAACGCCCTGCAGTTGCAGGGCGTTTTTAGTTGTGCCGATCATGTAAGTGCGAATGTAAGCCCCCAAGATTCAGCAAGTTAACTTAGTAAGCTACGCTGATTTCATACGAACCAAACTTACGAATATTGATCACTCCAGTATCAAAGATCAGATATTGACCTTTAATACCTTTTAAAACACCCGACACTTCAGGGTTCTTATCAAAGTTATGTGAGGCAATCTTAGTGGGAAACTCGTTCACTGGAAAGTGGATCTGTTGGATGGGCTCATCAAGTTTTGACACTGCAAATTCACCATGTTCAGCGGTGATTTCAGCCAAACGCTCAGTGATTTGTGGGATTAAGATCGCGGCTTGCTGCTTGAGATCTAAATTGTCAGCATTGCCCTTTAACATGGTGCGCCAATTGGTTTTATCTGCAATCATTTCCGCTAAGGCTATTTCGACTAAACCTGAGATGAAACGGGTCTCAACTTTAAAGATCGGTAGACCTTGAGTTGCGCCTTGATCTATCCATCGTGTTGGCAATTGGGTATGGCGAGTGATGCCCACTTTAATGCCCGAAGTGTTAGACAGGTAGACATAATGCGGTACAAAGCAGTTAGCTTCTCCCCAAGATGGCTCGCGACAAGTTCCCGCCGCAAAGTGACACGTTTCTGGCTTCATGATGCACATATCGCAGCTAGCGAGCTTTTGCATACACACATAACAATGGCCCTGCGAGTAGCTCTTTTTCGTTTTCTTGCCGCAGTTACAACAGAGGATCTTCCCTGTATGGGTCAGCGTAAGTTCAGAGCCAATAAGTGGATTTAAATCGAGTAACTCATCGCCGACGGGTAATTGATATTGCACCAACTGATTCTCATCAAGGTGACTGCGCATTTTTCTGAGTGTTCCAAGCATGACATTTCATTTTTTATAAGTATTTGGCTCTAGTCTAACAGAATGTTAAACCCGTCTTGGAATGGTTTTTTCGATTGCTAAAAGAGATAACACGCAGTAAATCGATAACGATTATGTTATTACTCGATCTGTTTGGTAGTGGTCTTGTTCGAAACAGTTTGTTTGGCACGCCAGAGCAAGCTGGTTGTGCAGCCGCATATTGTGGTGATTTTGTCTGCCAGATAGCTAAAGACTTGATGTTTGATTGACACCATTATCTAGAACAGGCAGAGCTACAGCGAAGGTTATTCGAAATGCTAAGTAAGGAGTGAATAGCGCGCCGGTTTAAAAGACATCCCGCTAACTTAGTCATGTTAGTGGGATGTCACTGGGACTAAAAGCGGCCGTTTATAGAGGCGCCAATCGCAAAACCATCGGGGGTGTTGTCCCCAGGGTAAGATCGTGAATGTTATTTGAGTCACTCTAGTAAAAAATTGACCTGATCAACTGCTTATGATCTTATACTTCTTTTTAAGGAGTCAGACTAGGTATATCGAATCATTCAAACAACATTTTAGCGCGATTAACGACCACCGCCAAAGTGCAAAAATCACCTATCCATTGTTCGATATACTGTTCGGTTCTCTGTGTGCGGTGATTGCAAGTTCAAATGGTTGGTTCGATATCCGAGAGTACATTCTAGGTCACCATCATTGGTTCAAAACGCAGAAAGTGTTTACTTATGGGATCCCTACTGACGATACAATAGCTAGAACCATTTCAGTGATTAATCCTGAAAGTTTTAACGCGTGTTTCCAGATTGGTTGCAATCGTTTTACCAGCTGACAAATGGAGAAGTCATTGCGATTGATGGAAAACGCTACGCGGCACATATAATCGAGACGACCGAAACAGCACTATCCATATGAACAGTGCCTATGCTTCAGAAAATAAACGGGTACTCGGCCAATTAAAAGCAGAGCAAAAAAGTAATAAAACCACGGCAATTTCAGCGCTTTTAAAAATGCTCGATTTACGCGGAGCGTTAGTGACCATCGATGCTAGGGCTGTCAAACTCATATTGTTAAAACGATTATCGACAACGGGGGGATTACCTGCTTGCTGTAAAAAACAATCAAGGCAACTTAACTAAAGCGGTAAATAAAGCTTTTAAACAGCATCGTTCAGCAGGCATATGTAATGACCATTTCAATATAGAAAAAAGTCATGGTCGTATTGAAAATCGAACGTGCTATGTTTTAAATTCAGGGAAACTGGAAGGTGATTTTTCACGCTGGAAAGCACTCAAATTCATCGTTATGGTTGAAAGTTTTAGGGCAATGAAAGGTAAGTCAATAAGCCTTGAATATCGTTACTATATTAGTTTGAAAGCGTTATCAGCAGAGCAAGCTTTGAGTGCTACTCAAGAACATTGGGGTATTAAGTCAATGCTCTGGGTATTGGATGTCAGCATGAACGAAGATACGTGCCAGATCTATAAACATAATGGTGATGAAAATCTAGTTTTGGCTCTTATCATGCTTAGAAAAGAACAAACAAAGCTCAGTATCGTTGCCAAAAAAAAGCATTGTTTAATGAAGCCTCAACATCTAGAAAAGGTTTTAATCGCTGGATTATGTAGCTCGACTAAATAATGAACACTCATGCGGTCGGCCTGCTAGCTCCCCCCCTAATAGAAAGGGGGTAGCCAGTACATATTTAACGATTAGTCACCACATATACTAGGGGCTTCAGTCTGACTTAAATCTATTTCAGCGATTTCACCACAAGCACCATTCTTACAAGATTGGATAGCTAAACGAGAGTAATCAGTCATATCAACAAGTGCTTTAGGAAGTTGTGTAGTAATTACTTTGTCAAAATTAACTAAATCAATACTTCCTGTTTTATTTGTTTGCATTACTTTGTAACTAATACCCTCAACAGCATGTTGAATAGTACCAAACTCGATATTATAAAACCCACAAGCATTAGGGATAACAGTTAACATAGTGGCGACATAAGCAGCATCAACAGTAGAATCATAGTTTTCATAACGATGTTTAATAGTTGAGTCACCAACACTTAGAGCATCACTAAACATTGCATTATAGGCGTTAGCTACACCTGCGCCATAACCTAGTTTTGAAGCTCTTGTAGCTTGATTGCTGCTATTAAGCTCATAACGCTTTGATGTATTAAGCACCATAGCCTCTCGTTCTTTAGCTGATAAGTCAGGGTGAACCAGCTTTAAAAGGGCTAAGATACCGACAGCATTAGGAGTGGACATTGATGTGCCAGTGCTAAAAGTGTAGCAATCATCATGGGTATCAGATACACCACAATTAGCATCTGTACCATAAAAGGCTGTACTCATTGCTGCGGTTGTAATTTGTTCACCAATAACAGATACATCAACGAATTGACCATAATTACCAAAATCGCTCAATTCGCCAATTAAGCTATTAGATGTTACAACAAATGCACCGCCACAGTTAGCAGGAGTTACATACGTAGTATCTGTAGCTTCATTACCCGCCGCAATTACAACGCTAACATTCATTTCATAAGCTTTTTCAATGGCACTCTTCATATAACCATTAGTTTCACAACTCAAAGTTGATTTACCACCAAGGCTCAGATTAATAATATCAACGGGAGCAGAAATAGGCGCAACGTAACCAGAATCGCCCTCTGACAAGCTGCCATTGTCATAAAGACCTAGTGACCAATAAATCCCGTCAGCAATGCCAGAAATACCACCCGCACCACGATGACCTAGTACCTTAACTGGAATAATCTCTACGCTATTGTGTGGAACGATACCAACCATGCCAACGCCGTTATTAGCAATGGCTGCAATCTGACTTGCAACCTTTAATCCATGACCGTTGATAGCAACACGATATACTCCATCACCTTCATCACTCCATAACTTATCGGTTGCATCATTATTGTTAACCTGCGTTAGAAGCTCACTTTCAGCACAAACAAGATCACCGCCTTGATTGGTTTTATCAATTTTTGAACACAATTTAGCATAATCGTTGTAAAGAAAAGATGCTTCATCCTCTGACCAATTAATATCTTCATGTTCAAACTTACCTGTGTCTAAAACTGCTACACGCACTTTACCATCAAAACTATTGTGTGCCACGGCATAATCACGAGCTTTTAAAATATTAGATAACCCCATTCGCCCAGATTCTTGTTCATCTAAATGTTCTTCTTGAAGATAAAGAGGATCATTGAACTTATCAACAACGAAAGAAAGAGTGCCAGCATCACCATGTTCTTTTTTCTTTAAAAAAGAAGGGTTGATTGCTTCTTGGGTTGGGTTTGGCAATGTAATAGAACCACTAAGTTCAACATAAGTAAAAGAACCGGAGTTTAAAAGTGTTGTGACAGCCAACTCACCATCCCCACTAACTTTAATTAAATCAAATGTACTTTGAAGCGGTTTAATTAATTGAATATTTAAACCAGTTTGTTCGGCAATTTCAGCAATTGCATCTACTTTGTGAACATTAACACCATCTTTCCAATTGACAATTAAATCACTGGCATTAGCTGAAATAGAAATCGAAGTAACCATGGCTAGTGTAGAAAAAAGTGAGATTTTCATTTGAAATATACTCTTAATAATAAGGAGATAAAATGCTTTAAAAGCTAATCGTTTTATTTGCCATAGCAACTACTAATTGTAAAACTTTATACTCAGGCTTCCAAATCCAGACACTATTTTCATCATAAGAACCATAAGCTGAATTGCCAATGAATCGACTGTATAGCCCATTACCTAAAGATAGCATTGGGTCTAAATCGACTCTGCCAAGTTCAAATGTTGGAACGGCTGCTTTTAGTTGTCTTGTGAGGTTTTCAATGATTGTAATAGTTGTCTGACCATTAACAATAGTAAAATCATTTTCTTGAACTTCTTTAATATGATTAATATTGTATAAAGCAGCAGCATAATTATCATCGTTAGCATAATGATTAACATCAGCAAACTTCGTTTCAGTTTCGCCTAGATTACAAATAAAGCCCTCTTGAGCAGTGTACTCTCCATCTAAATAACCTGAAAGATAGGTAGCATTTACAACATATCCAGTCTGAGTAGCACTAAGCATACAGCCAAGAGTTTCTTTAGATGTTGTTTCAGAAAAAGTTCGAGAATCAGAAAGTAATAGGCGATTTTCCATAGCGTCTTCTTGAGACATAGTACCCGTCATTTCTAAAGCATCAATTAGGAAGTCACCTAAGCGCTCTAACTCTTGTGATTGAGTTACATAACGTTGAGCGAGAATAAGTTCTTCTTCCAGTGATAACTCTTGAGCCGTTGAAGCACCTTTTACATAGACCATAAATACTGTTCCAGCTAAATCTTCAAATGAGTTTGTTGTGTAGATAAGAACGTTGAAAGTTTCAAAAGTAGACCCCTCAAGAGCAGTCAATGAATAAGTCTTGTTGGCATTGTCATAAGAAAAAGAAATCTTAGAAGCATCACCTTCTAACACTGTAAAATGACTGTTTTCATCAATAACAACACTATCAGGATCAGAGCTGTTTGCTGAAACAATATCAAACGTTTGAGTTTCGCCCTCTGTTAAAAATACAGAACGTGGATTAGTGATAAATGGCGAACGGAAAGACCAGCGAACATCGAGAGTGAAATTCAGTTTAACGGTCGTTGTCCCATCGGTAACAGTTAAGACCCCAGTATAATCACCCAAGTGATTAAAAGTAGAAGCAATAACAACTTGATTGTTTTCAGCGTCAACATTAAATGAAGGAATATCAGCGCCATCAGAGCCAGAAAGTTCGACAGTGTAAGTAAGTGCATCTTTTTCTACAGAACCTAGCTCAACGTCAAAATCATAAATTGCAACAGCGCCTTGAGCAATTGACAAGTTGGCTGCGTCAGCATTTAACCAAGAAGCAGAGTAAGCAACATAATCAATCTCGTCTTCAACATGAAAGACTGTTACGACCGCAAAACCACTTGCAGTATCAATACCATCTGTAACCTTGACAGTTAGTGTTGCAACCTCGTCAGCTTCAACATCCAAAGTGGTAATAATTAAAGCACCATCTTGAACTTTTCCAATAACGTTGCTTGAACTTGAGCTAACAGAAAATGTTAAGGCATCACCGTCTTCATCGGTAGCGTTAACGGGAGCGCTAATAGAGCTATTTTCATTTAGAGAGAAAGTAGTTGTACTTAAATTTAAAATAGGTGCATTGTTTTCGACTGGAGGCACAACGACTGGAGGCACAACGACTGGAGGCACAACGACTGGAGGCTGAACTACAGGCTTATCATCACTGCCTCCCCCACACGCATAAAGAAATACAGATAGCGACAGAAAAGATAACAATCG
>NZ_PJBL01000058.1:0-1211 GCF_002836135.1 Shewanella sp. GutCb
GGCATTCAAACGGAAAATTTACAGTTGGCTGTTTTTCGTGCCTCAAACATTTTAGCCAACAGTAAATTTCCGCTTAATGCGGCGTTATGTAAACTCTCAAATTGTGCTCGTAAATATTTAAAAGGTTTCAGTAAATGAATAAAGTCCGCGAAATTCTAGACACGATAGCTTCGTGTTCCACTTATGACAAAGTTGTTGTCAAAGAGCTGATGAATGAACTAGAGAAGTGTCATTCATACTGTGTAGACACATGGACTATTACCGAAATTGAAGCTATTGATAAAAGTTTAGCTAAATTAGCTGAGAATTCTTTCGCAAGCAATTTTCTCCAAGATATCAAGAAGCTATGTTTAGACGTTAAAGGGGAGGCATATTTACTGGTTAAATTCTATTTCGAATTAAACTATCTTAAAAACAAAACTAATAGCTTAAATGAAATTAGAAACCTAAAGTCCGAATACTCTGAAAATCATGCATACTCATACCAATTTATTAAAATGGTCAATGATCTTGAAGATCGCAGTATTGAGCTACTTGAAGATTCACATCAGACTAGTGTAGGTTTGGTTATGAAAACAGTTAAAGGACCCGCACTTTCTACTTACACTAATCAAGCCATAAATTTATCAATTAAGTTGTTATATAAGTATATAGCACAACATGACTTTACAAGAGCTAACAGCTTTATTGAAGAATTAGATCATGTGAAGCCTTTTACTGACAGTTATATTTTTACTAACATATTAGCTGGATTACCATATGCAGTTGAGCAAAGTGAAGCACTTTATAACCTTAATAAATTAACATTAGAAGAAATGGAAGGTAAAGTTAAAAAAATTAGTGAAGATAGTAATAAGAGGAGTTTTGAAATTCTTATTGTCTTTACTGCTGTTATTACATTCTTAGTCACAGCTGCAGGTGTTACAACTTCAGATACAACATCTGTACCCGGTCTGGCTTCCCTTGGTTTAATCTTAGTAGTATTTATAGTTACAGCGATAATATGTCTAGATCGTCCTAAAAATATATTTAGTGATCCTAGAATACTCGTTTTGATTTTAGCTTTGTTGTCATCCTTAGGAATAGCTCTAATTGATAAATACGATAAATTTGAGCTTTGGTCTGATAAAACTGTCCATATCGAGTTTTATGAAAAACAATCTGAAGTAAAGACTGAAATTCAAGTCCCATTTAGGCTTTAATTAACGTTT
>NZ_PJBL01000059.1:0-1134 GCF_002836135.1 Shewanella sp. GutCb
TCCAAGGTTGATGTCATAGCCGTAATCTTCAGATTCGGTCAGACCCAGTTGCGTCTCGTTATAATCATCTTTGGCGTAGCGGGCGGTCATATCCAGGCTGAGCCACGACGTTGGGGTGTGATTAAACTTGGCTTCGAAGGCGGTGCGCTCTCTGTCTGCCAGGTAGTATTTTCGCAGCAACGGATTCTGTTCAGATGAGGTCAGTTCGCTGGTTTGATATTCGCTGCCGCCACGGTTATCCAGACTGGCCTTGAACTTAAGCTTGAGGTTATCCAATGCGCGGACATTGAGTTTGGCCCATAGCACGTCGTCATTGGTCTGTTCACGGTCACCATGGCTGCGCTCCATCTCTTTTCTGTCATAGCCGGCTTGCAGGCGATAGTCGCTGGTCAGACGGTAACTGGCATTAAGCTTGAGGCCACGGCGCTCGGTGTCTAAAGGTACATTCTGTTTAAAGGCTCCTGTGATGCCGTTCACTTCATATTGGGCGAACTCCCATACCGAGCCCTTGTTGTCGCGCTTGCTGTAATCGACACTGCCGCCGAGTCTGAGTTTGTTGCTCAGCAGCGAGGTGACAGACAGCTTGCCGTCTAAGGTATCTACTTCTCCGTCCCAGTTTTGCAGTGGGTTACCGGGCATCTGGATCAAATTATCGTCTTGGATCATCTTGCCCGATACCAGACGAGCACTCATGACGGTGCGGCTCAATTGGTATTGGCCAGACAAGCTAAGTTGATGGGCCTGATTGTCAGGAGCGGGTGCAAAAACGTCATACAGATAGGGGAGACTTAAGGCGCCAATATCGTTGTTATACTGACTGACGAAGTAATTCAGATCTGTAGTCCAATTATCGCCGGAGAGTGACAGGCCTGCGGTGAGGTTATCTGTGCTAGCATCGATAGGCAGACCGAAATTAACCGGACGTGGGGTGACGATACTGCTGCTCTGGTAACCCGTTTTTTGCTCGTGGTCATAGCGCACATAAGCCTGATAGAAATCGCGGCCATAACTCAGACCCAGGCCAGCTTTATTTCTCTGCAGGGAGAGCTCCTGGATCTGAGTATGCTCACTCGGTGTCAGCACGTCATCTTTGTACCATAACTGGCTGCGCGCATTGCCTGACTGATAACTCGT
>NZ_PJBL01000060.1:0-1010 GCF_002836135.1 Shewanella sp. GutCb
CCGGCGTCATGGATGGCGGTAATGATCCAGAGCCAGGCAGTCTCACCACGGGCGGCACGTTAACCGCCAGTGATGTCGATAACGGGGCCAGTTGGAGCTGGGATTTTGTCCCTCAGGTCAATGACTACGGTACTTTCGGCATTAATGCCAGCACCGGCGTGTGGAGTTACACTTTAGCTAATAACGCCTTGGTTGATGCACTCGCCTCCGGTGAAACCCACGACGAGACCTTCTTGGTCACCGTCACCGATGAGTTTGGTGCATTCAGCACTCAAATTGTCACCGTGACCGTCACTGGTACCAACGATATTCCGTTGATCACTTCCACAATTGCCGATGCGACTGGCGATGTCCTAGAAGCGGGTGTCATGGATGGCGGTAATGATCCAGAGCCAGGCAGTCTCACCACGGGCGGCACCTTAACCGCCAGTGATGTCGATAACGGAGCCAGTTGGAGCTGGGATTTTGTCCCTCAAGTCAATGACTATGGTACCTTCGACATTAATGCCAGCACTGGCGTCTGGAGTTACACTTTAGCTAATAACGCCTTGGTTGATGCCCTCGCCTCCGGTGAAACCCACGACGAGACCTTCTTGGTCACCGTCACCGATGAGTTCGGTGCATTCAGCACTCAAATTGTCACCGTGACCGTCACCGGTACCAACGATATTCCGTTGATCACTTCCACCATTGCCGATGCGACTGGCGAAGTCTTAGAAGCGGGCGTCATGGATGGCGGTAATGATCCAGAGCCAGGCAGCCTCACCACGGGCGGCACCTTAACCGCCAGTGATGTCGATAACGGGGCCAGTTGGAGCTGGGATTTTGTCCCTCAGGTCAATGACTACGGTACTTTCGGCATTAATGCCAGCACCGGCGTATGGAGTTACACTTTAGCTAATAACGCCTTGGTTGATGCCCTCGCCTCGGGTGAAACCCACGACGAGACCTTCTTGGTCACCGTCACCGATGAGTTCGGTGCATTCAGCACTCAAATTATCACCGTGACA
>NZ_PJBL01000061.1:0-969 GCF_002836135.1 Shewanella sp. GutCb
TTACGTTGCTGAATTGCCGGAACGACAGAATGCTGGGCAATAGCATCGGCATAATCGTGTAGTGGCCGTCGCAGCTAAGTGCGAATCGAACATTTCCAGGCGCCACTCTTTCTAAGATGGGTCTCGAAAGAGAGTGAACAGCCCGTTGTTAACGCAACGGGCTTTTTTACGTCTATGATTTGGGCGTTTTTACGTTGTTGAATTGCCGGAACGACAGAATGGAGGGGGAATAGCATAGATATAATAGTGTTGTGGCCGATATTTCTGGTAACTAGAATGACTTTAACTGTGACTATAGCAAGACTTTATTCATGGCTGTCGTGAGCCATTTCTAGGTAGCAGGGGGTGGGGCTAAGATCCTGCTTAGTCTAGCGGCTCTGTTTCATGCTGTTTAATTCGATTCTGTTTTATAGCGATCCCCTTATTAGTGGCTTATTTTGTTGATAATAAGAGGCTGAAAAAAGCGAATGATCATGGGTGTTATTTGATTGCCGAGCAGGATCCCCAAGACATTGCCGTCGATTTCGGGTGATATAGGGATGTAAACCTGAGCCATAAAGCTCAAAGTAATCATTCTCCTGCCCTGCAAGTTTCCAATACTGTACTAGAATAAGGTCCCCTACCGAGATTTCCTCACCAATTGAAGGGGCAAATTGTGGATAACACTGTGGGTAAGTGGTGGGTAGGATGTGGTTATCCGGTATCTGTTAAAAAAGGCTGTTTTAAGGGAGAAAAGCGCTTGCGCTTAGTCGGGATCTCCCTATAATACGCATCCACTGACACGGCACAGCAGGCCAAGTAACTTACCGCAAGGTTAGGAAGCACGGGACTTGCAGCGTAATCAGTATCTCTTTTAACTAAGAGGTGAGAGTTAAATCTTCTCGGAGATGAGACTCTGGTGACAAGCGCTTTAAGGGCTTCGGGTTTGATAGTTTTTCACATTAGTGATTAAGAAATCAGCACTTGAAT
>NZ_PJBL01000062.1:0-918 GCF_002836135.1 Shewanella sp. GutCb
TGCATTAAACGTTACAGCCAGGCCGTCACCGACCAAGGCCCCTTCATCCAGCAGTGTTTCGCTCGCTTTCGGATCCAGAACTTCAGCCGAATTAGCATTAAGTAACGGGCTAACTTGCGGTATTTCTGCGTCCACAAATTTGATTTTAAGCCGAGGATCATCGCCAAGCTGCGCAATTTGAGACTCACTAAAGTCATCGACGTTGAACTTGTTTTCACCTTTGCAAAAGCCGGTACCGGCGCGTCTATAGCCGTGATGCGCAAGACAAGTGATGGTAATAAGGCGCAGCTTGTTAGCCTCTGTAGGATTTGATTTAACCATTTCATGAATTCTCCAGTTAAAAAAAGGAACGCTTAGATTCGAGAGTGCTGCGCTGCTAGGATCTAGATTCTAGAAGCGAGCCTGCGAGCGCTCTAGCAGGCTGGAACAGCCGCTCTCGTGTTGACTTGCTATGCCAACCAAGGCACCACTAAAATGTCGACAGCGTTGTATAGCGGGTTGGTTCCACCACCGACTAGCTCGCGCATTTTGAATATTTCTTCGGCGGCTGACTCATGGCTTGGGCCAACCACCAGCAATTTAGGCATCACGTTTAGCGGGCGACCTTCATCGCTCTTAAGGCTCTTCATTGCTGTTCTAGCAGCTTTAAAGTTGGCCTCATTCAAGGTCGCTTTTGAGCCGAACGCTAACTGCCACAACCCGAACCCCGCATTGACACGGGCATCAACGCCATAGCGATATTCGTCACGCATAAACACGCTTTCATCGTCGTCTTTAGTCATCGCCTTAATGCTGTAATCACGGCGACGCTGAAACATCAGCGGCTTGATGGGACGGTTCACATCGAGCAGGAACCAGGCTGCACCGCTCCCAGCCTGCATATTACTGACCGAGTTAAGCCCGTTATCTTCATTACCT
>NZ_PJBL01000063.1:0-888 GCF_002836135.1 Shewanella sp. GutCb
GGGTAATGAAGATAACGGGCTTAACTCGGTCAGTAATATGCAGGCTGGGAGCGGTGCAGCCTGGTTCCTGCTGGATGTTAACCGTCCGATCAAGCCGCTGATGTTTCAGCGTCGCCGTGATTACTCCATTAAGGCGATGACTAAAGATGACGATGAAAGCGTGTTTATGCGTGACGAATATCGCTATGGCGTTGATGCCCGTGTCAATGCGGGGTTCGGGTTGTGGCAGTTAGCGTTCGGCTCAAAAGCGACCTTGAATGAGGCTAACTTTAAAGCTGCCAGAACAGCAATGAAGAGCCTTAAGAGCGATGAAGGTCGTCCGCTCAACGTGATGCCTAAATTGCTGGTGGTTGGCCCAAGCCATGAGTCAGCCGCCGAAGAAATATTCAAAATGCGCGAGCTAGTCGGTGGTGGAACCAACCCACTATACAACGCCGTCGACATTCTAGTGGTGCCTTGGTTGGCATAGCAAGTCAACACGAGAGCGGCTGTTCCAGCCTGCTAGAGCGCTCGCAGGCTCGCTTCTAGAATCTAAGCGTTCCTTTTTTTAACTGGAGAATTCATGAAATGGTTAAATCTAATCCTACAGAGGCTAACAAGCTGCGCCTTATTGTCATCACCTGTCTTGCGCATCACGGCTATAGGCGCGCCGGTACCGGCTTTTGCAAAGGTGAAAACAAGTTCAACGCCGATGACTTTAGTGAGTCACAGCTTGCGCAGCTTGGCGATGATCCTCGGCTTAAAATCAAATTTGTGGACGCAGAATTACTACAAGTTAGCACCTTACTTAATGCTAATTCGGCTGAAGTTCTGGATCCGAAAACGAGCGAAACACTGCTGGATGAAGGGGCCTTGGTCGGTGACGGCCTGGTTGTAACGTTTAATGCG
>NZ_PJBL01000064.1:0-879 GCF_002836135.1 Shewanella sp. GutCb
TGATTTGAGCGTTTTAAGTTGATGAATTGCTGGAACGACGGAATGCAGGGGCAATAGCATCGATATAATAGTGTTGTGGCCGATATTTCTGGTAACTAGAATGACTTTAACTGTGACTGTAGCAAGACTTTATTCATGGCTGTCGTGAGCCATTTCTAGGTAGCAGGGGGTGGGTTTAAGATCCTGCTTAGTCTAGCGGCTCTGTTTCATGCTGTTTAATTCGATTCTGTTTTATAGCGCTACGCAGTTGTCTTTACGCATAACAGTAGTGGCGACTTGGAGCGGATCTTAAAAAGAACCCATTTACAGTTGTAGTTTCATCGCTATCACTACCGGATAGTGCACGATCCTCTTTATTAATCGCTTATTTTGTTGATAATAAGAGGGTGCCAAAGGGGAAAATCGACGATCGAAGTGGCTGACAAAAGCGAATGATCATGGGTGTCATTTGATTGTCGAGCAGGATCCCCAAGACATTGCCGTCGATTTTGGGTGATACAGCGATGCAAACCTGAGGCATAAAGCTCAAAGTAATGATTATCCTGCCCTGCAAGTTTCCAATACTGTACTAGAATAAGGTCCCCTACCGAGATTTCCTCATCAATTGAAGGGGCAAGTTGTGGATAACACTGTGGGTAAGTGGTGGGTAGGGTGTGGTTATCCGGTATCTGTTAAAAAAGGCTGTTTTAAGGGAGAAAAGCGCTTGCGCTCAGTCGGGATCTCCCTATAATACGCATCCACTGACACGGCACAGCAGGCCAACTACTTAGATAGTACGGGACTTGCAGCGGTATTAGAGAGTTAAATCTCCTTGGGAATTTAATTCAGGTGACAAGCGCTTTAAGGGCTTCGGTTTTGACTTCTGATTAAGAAAGCATC
>NZ_PJBL01000065.1:0-848 GCF_002836135.1 Shewanella sp. GutCb
GTTATGACTCAAATCCAAAGTAATCGCGGTGATTACCTTAACCAGGTTATCAAATGTAGAATTAACTAAATGTAGAAGGCACAAAAAAACCGCTGGTTAGGCGGCTTGGTTAGTCATGTTATTTATTATTAGCGATCTCTTTCTTGATAGACTTAATTTAATAGTCGATATAATAAATCAGTGTAGTAATCATCATTAAAATACTGATCACAATCGCTCTTTCAGTTGATGAAAATGAACCGAAATAAAACACTATCGGTATATTGCTTATGATCCACATAATAATGGCTGTTGTTTTGCCTGATAACGGCTTTAATTTACGCATAATTTCACCATGTTATTTATTATTAGCGATCTCTTTCTTGAAAGACTTAATTGAATACTCAAGGTATCGGAACAATGCAACATAGTAAATAGTGCAACCCATAGTTAATAGCAATAAGAGCGACCTCCAACTAAGCTTTGCAAGAGCATTTAACAAGGAGGTTGTATGCCCCGTCCAAGACGAACGCTAATTAGTATCGAAGGCACGCCTTACTATCATTGCTGTAGCCGTGTAGTACGGCGTGCCTTTTTGTGTGGTGATGATAAATACACGGGTAAAAACTATGACCACCGCCGAGGTTGGGTTGAAACGCAAATATTGAAGCTTACCGAGGTGTTTGCTATTGATGTGGCGGCTTATGCAGTGATGAGTAATCATTTGCATGTTGTGCTTTATATTGACCTAGAAACCGTGAATAACTGGTCAGATAGAGGGGTTGTTGAGCAATGGCATAAGCTTTTTAGTGGCACGGCGCTAACGCAAAAATTCGCCAAAGGTGAAGTCATCGATGAGTATTTAGTGA
>NZ_PJBL01000066.1:0-820 GCF_002836135.1 Shewanella sp. GutCb
TGTCCGTGCGACGTGAAGTCGTATGAAGCGCTGTTCACCGCTTTGAGTGAACCATCTGTATCACCAGATGACCCTATGGCTCTGAATAAAGCAGCGAGCCAGACAATGTAATGAAGTCCAGTAGCATACTGGACGGGAACAGAATCGTGAGAGGACGTTCCTCCTGACAACCACGAGTCGGGTAAATGCTAGGGAGTCAGTATGATGAACATATGTGAATCCACGTAAGGTGCGTTATGCGTGAAGCAGCGGAAGTGGTTTATACGCTGTGGCCAAAATGGCAACGAGAGCGGGAAAGAAGTTGGACAGTACTCTTTCGTGATCATTACGCTCTCCGCACTATAGTGGGCATCTAACCTGACATTGCGTGACATACGGAACACGGTAAGCCTGTATCTCTCCCATTGGGAAAGTTATCTGTGAAGATAGCCGATAGTGGTGCAGGTAAAGGAGGCTGGAGAAAGCTAAAGCTGCATTGTAATGATGCAGATACAGACTTATGTCTGGCGCTAAAGTGAGCCCACTTCCAGCTGGTCTCCCGTTGCAAGAAAGTTTGGAGAACTTTGTTAATTGAGAAACGCAAATGATGACTTCTACTGAAGTTAGTGCCTCTCCTTAGCTTTGCTCAATGACAATCCTTCGATAGGAAAGTCACAGAGCAGAAAATATCAAAGCTTCAAGTTAGTATTGCAAAGGTATCGCTTGTGGTTACCGGGTAACATAGTACGCTTTTGTGGAGGCTTGAGCCTAGTGCAGTGAAAGTTGCACGCTGGGTTCTTAGGAGAGCGGCACTTGGTAACAGGTGCCGCTTATCCGACAA
>NZ_PJBL01000067.1:0-770 GCF_002836135.1 Shewanella sp. GutCb
CTGCCGGCTGGATGATTGGAGCCATGGATCTGGCTATGGCAGTTGAGACAGCTCTTACCGCCGCCAAAGGCGTCACTTCCACCTTGCTGTACGACACGGCTTGCATGACCATCGTCCATATGGCATTGCTGACACAGTTGCGGCGCTCTTTGAGTGAGCATGGCTTCATTAACGCTGCCATGGGGGTTATGGCAGTTGGCACAATTTTCTGTGACTGGCGCATGCTCCCATAAAACGGGGCCACGTTTTTCGCCATGACAGCTATAGCAAGTGTCATTTATTGTGGTGTGGTTCAGTGCACTTTCACTCATAGACCCATGTGGGTTATGGCAATCGATACAGGTCATTTGATCCCATTTCATCGGGTGGGATGAGCGCTTATTCATGTCAGATTTTTGCTGAGTGTGGCAAGAGGTGCAGGTGTCATTGACCGTGAGTTGGTCCATTACCGGATCTTTATCGGTGTGGATATTATGACAATCGCTGCAGGCCACTTCGTCTAAATTGTGACTGCTGCTATGCCATGCCATCTGCTTAGGATCGTTGTGGCAACCCAGGCAGACACTGTTCTGACTCTGAGCGGAGAGCTTGCTCTCTTTGCCAAAGGCGATCATCGGCTCCTTACCGCCCTTATTATGTTTGCCTAACGGCCCATGACAGGCTTCGCACTGCAGACCCGCCATAGGCGAATCCGTTTGCCCCGAGTTACCGTGCACGCCATCGAATATTGCCATGACCTTGTCATTTTTCTTATGGCACATCAGGCAGGA